>CAZFJJ010000005.1:0-22015 GCA_964519075.1 uncultured Lachnospiraceae bacterium | reverse complement strand
AGACACCGAATTTTCCGGCGCGGTCATGGAAAAGCTGGGCGCACGCCGCGGCGATCTGATCGATATGGCGGTGCACGGCAGCCGCACCAAGATGGAATACTCCATCCCCTCCCGTTGCCTCTTCGGTTACAGAAGCAAGTTCATGACCGACACCCGCGGCGAGGGCATCATCAATACCGTATTCGACGGCTATCAGCCCTTCAAGGGCGAGATCACCGCTCGCTACACCGGCTCTCTGGTAGCCTCCGAGGCAGGTACTACCACCTCCTACGGTCTCTACAACACCCAGGAGCGCGGCGCCATGTTCGTGGGCGTGCAGACTCCTGTGTACGAGGGCATGATCGTAGGCGAGAACCCCAAGCTGGGCGATATTGCGGTCAACCCTTGTAAGACCAAGCAGCTCACCGCTATCCGTTCCAAGGGTGCCGACGAAAAGCTGATCCTCACTCCCCCTCGCCAGATGAGCCTGGAGGAAGCTATCGAGTTTATCGCTGATGACGAGCTGATCGAGGTCACTCCCCAGACCGTCCGTCTGCGCAAAGCCATCCTCAACACCCAGCTGCGTCTGAAAGCCCAGGCAAAGCTGAAGAAATAACCAAGGGCGCCGCCCTTGGAACCCGCCTAAGAAACTTTTTGAAAAAATATTCTTAGGAATCTTCCAAAACTTTTCAAAAAAGAGCGCCGTAAATCCTTGCGGCGCTCTTTTTGAATGGTTTTCCTATTCACGGATTTTTTTCATTTTATTCAATACACGTTCACTTTATCCTGCTATAGTGTTATTGAAAACTTGTATTTCCGTGACATTTTTAGGAGGTATACTATGGAACAGCAAACCGATAAGACTCGCAAACTGCCTTGCCGATTCAAACTGATCTCAATATTAGACACGATTCGCATTATTTTGCTTGTTCTGTTTACTGCAATCTTCGCCCATTATGTGTGGACGGTATGGATGTTTTTTCCTTCAAATCTACGCGACTATTTCCCCACTATTGGCTTTACTCTCCGTGATGTTGTGGTGTTTGCACTACTGGCAATCCCCTCAGTTGCGGTGATTCTCCTATTAGTGAAATCCTTGGACCATTTGAAAAAAAGTTGGCTTATCCAAGTGATACTCTACGGTTGTTGGGCAATTCTGGTGTTTGCCCTCTTGATGCGGACAGAGTCGGGAAGCTTTGCAATGGCATTTGTTCTTTCTTATGTTTTTGCAGCGTGCATTCTGTTCGTCGTTCAACTTTTGGTACTTAATATACGCGAAATCATCCGAAAAAAGATTGCCAATCGCACGCGAGAGCGCATTCTCGGATACGGGCTCCTGGGTACGTCGGTACTTGCGCTCCTGTTGGTGTTCGTTATCCTGCCTACCTATAGCGATTTAGGACGGGAAGTAAATGAAATATTACAGAATCCGGACGAGTATCGTGTAAGCTATTATTATGATAGATTTAGAGAGAAGCAATTGGTTTTAACAGAGGAAGAACTCGAAGAGCTGATCTCTTCCGTACAAGTCAATACCGATTATGATGTGAATCAGGAAATTGATAAAGAAGAGAGTACATTTGACCCCGATGTAATTATCGTTCTTCAAGATGAAACCCGAGATGATACAGAGATTCGGCTAACATGGAATTCAGACACCAATCGAATTGGTGTATATGTACGTTATGGAACCGTTTACTCGGGTAGTCAATACTATGCCGATGGCAGTACATTTGCATCCATTATCACCCAAATTCCGTCGTATGTCGAAAAGGAATAATCCTTTTCAATCTACAGTCCGAATCATTCCACAGCGCCGCAAATCCTTGCGGCGTTTTTTTTAAGCAAATCATCGATTCAGAAAGGCAATAGCCAAGTAAAAGCCCCGCAATACTAACGGCACGGATCAATCCAAAAATCCCGCCGTTTCATGGTGATCCACGAAAACGGCGGGGTTGATTATTCGGTTAAACGCTTTCTTCGGTAGCGCGGATGATGCCCATAGGGGTCTGCTCGCCGCTCTGTCCCAGAGGGTTGTCCTTCAGCACCAGAGCCAGATGCTCTCGGGGAAGGGATGCGTCGGATGCGCCCAGGATCTTGCCGCCCAGATCGTTGATGTCCACGATCACGCAGGCGTGGCCGATCCGATCGGCGATGCCCTTGGCGGTCTCGTCGGGGTCGGCGGGTCCCAGCACTACGTAACGGTTGTAGGGCGGGATGGTGTTGGGGGTGGGACCGTCGATGGAGGAGGCCTTTTCACCGGCGATCTTGTAGAACCAGCCCCGTCTGCCGAAGAGCTTGCCTACTGCGCTGATGACGGCGGCGAAGAGGATGCGGAGGGTGCCGCACTCCCGCAGCGCCATTTCCATAGTCTCGGGAATGCCCAGACCGATGCCGTGCTTGGTCTTCAGCACGAATTTGCAGAGGAATTTCGCCAGTCTGCGCGGCTTGATCTCGTCCATGGGGATGGCACGTCCCTGGGAGCAGGCGACCGCCTTTTCGGAGATAAACAGAATATCGCCGTCACGAAGATGCTCCTTGGCGTACTTTTCCGCCACGTCGCGGATATCGTCCTCGCGGGTGATGACGTGGGTCTTGATGGGCAGACGCTCGTAGGTCTTGCCCTCTGCTTGGATGGATTTATTTTTACCTGCGTTGTTTTCCAGTAATTGGCTCATTTTGACGCTCCTGTTCGATCGAATCGGATAGTATTCTATAATATGCACTATTTTACACCTTTCTATGTGATTTGTCAAGTATTTAATTCCAATGCGTGCGAAAAAGTGCCGTCCAAGCTGCGCCGTTGGAGGCGATGCAAAAAAATCCTCGCAAAATCGTCGGTTCCCCTTGCGTTTGGCGGCAAAATGCGCTACAATAAAGAGTAATCAACATTTAACTCCGATTTTACGTCTCCGCGATTTTACATTTAACCTGTATCGTATATACTGCCCCTTGAATAAACCCGACAAGGAGATATCCAATGATCTATTGCTTAGAAGACGACGCCAGCATCCGCGAGATGATCGTCTATACGCTCCAAAGCTACGGCATGGAAGCCCGCGGCTTCGACCGTCCCTCCGCCTTCTGGCGGGCGATGGAGAGCGGCGCGCCCGACCTGCTGCTTTTGGACATCATGCTGCCGGAGGAGGACGGACTGTCCATCCTCTCCCGTCTGCGTGCCAATCATAATACTGCACAGTTGCCCATCCTCGTTTTGACCGCAAAGGGCAGTGAATACGATAAAGTCGTAGGGCTGGACGGCGGAGCGGACGACTATCTGGCAAAGCCCTTTGGCATCATGGAGCTGCTGGCGCGCATCCGCGCAATCCTGCGCCGCACCGAGAAGACCAATGAGAAAAAGGCAAAGGAATATGCAGTAGGGGCGTTGTACGTGGACTCTGCCCGTCACGTCGTCATGGACGGCAACCGCGAGGTCTCACTGACCAATAAAGAATACAATATGCTGCTGTTCTTTTTAGAGCATCCCGGCATCGTCTTTACCCGCGATCAGCTGCTCAATCACATTTGGGGCTATTCCTTTGACGGCGAGAGCCGTACGGTGGACGTGCATATCCGCACCCTTCGCACCAAGCTGGGCGAATGCGGCGATCTGATCGAAACGGTGCGCGGGATCGGCTATAAGCTCAGCGAAAACCCCTATCGGGACGGCGAAAACTGAGCTGTTCCCGATCTGCCCGAAAGGAGGACTATCCCATGACCAAACGAATCTTCCGCTCCATGTTTTCGCTGGCGATTGCTGTACTTGTCGCCAGCCTGTTTCTGAGTCTTGCCGTTTTATACAATTATTTCACTCATCAGTATGACGAAAGCTTGCGGGATGAGGCGTATTTTATCTCTTGCGGGCTGGACGGCGAGGGAGAAACCTATTTGGATAAGCTTGCGGATAAATCCTCCGGCACACGGATCACCTGGGTTGCTGCTGACGGAACGGTGCTGTACGATAACTCCGTGGACGTTGCTGCGTTGGACAACCATCTGGATCGGGAAGAGATTCGAGAGGCGCTGGAGAGCGGCGAGGGAAGTGCCACCCGCTATTCCGACACGCTGACCCGCGAGACGGTCAACTACGCCCTGCGGCTGTCCGACGGCAGCGTCCTGCGGGTATCCGATTCCCACGACTCCATGCTGAATCTGCTGTTTCGCTTGGTGACTCCGGTTATGGCAGTGGCGGTGGCGGTGGTATCGTTATCCGGATTCTTATCCTATCGGTTGGCGCGCAAGGTGACTGAGCCGTTGAACAAGCTGGATTTTTCCCATCCTGAGCGCAGCCAAACCTATAAGGAGCTGACCCCCTTGCTGGATCGTCTGTCTAAGCAGAATCAGCAGATCCGCGAACAGATGGAGCAGCTGGAGCGACGGCAAAAAGAATTTTCCGCCATTACCGAGAACATGAGCGAAGGGCTTCTGGTGGTGGACGCTAACGGTACGCTGCTGTCCTACAATTCCGGCGTTCTGCGCTTGCTGGGTGCCACCGATGGGGAGGGTACGGTCAGCGTTCCGGATCCGAAGCAGAACGCAGGTCTGCAAAGGGCAGTACGGGAAGCGCTGGGGGGACGGCATTTTGCTGAGCTGATCGATTACGACTTCAGAGTGTATCAGATCATTGCCAATCCCGTCCACGAAAACGGTGAGACGGTTGGTGCCGTATTAATGATACTGGACGTGACCGAGCGGGAGGAGCGGGAAAAGCTCCGCCGCGAGTTCTCCGCCAACGTGACCCACGAGCTGAAAACGCCCCTGACTTCCATTTCTGGCTTTGCCGAGATGATCCGTATGGGCATCGTCCGCCCCGAGGACGTGGGGGATTTTGCAGGCAAGATCCATAAAGAGGCACAGCGTCTTTTGGGTCTGATCGACGATATTCTGAAGCTTTCTCAGCTGGACGAGAACTCGGTCTCGAGCACCAAGGAGCAGGTGGATCTGGCAGCGATTGCGGAACAGGTGACCGATCGGCTGTCCCTGCAGGCAGAACGCCGCTCGGTGAAGCTGGAAACCTATCTGACTCCTCAGGTAATCCTGGGCGTGCCCGGAATTTTGGATGAAATGATTTATAATTTGGTAGAAAACGCCATCAAATACAACAAGGAAGAGGGAAGCGTCTTCGTGACCCTGCAACGGGAAGGAGCGAAGGTGCGGTTGACCGTCCGCGACACCGGCATCGGCATCCCCGACGCCGACCGTCCAAGAGTGTTCGAGCGATTCTATCGGGTGGATAAGAGCCATTCCAAGGAGATCGGCGGAACCGGTCTGGGTCTGTCCATCGTCAAGCACGGCGCCGCCTTCCACGGTGCTTCCATTACGCTGGACAGCACGCTAGGGCGGGGGACCGTGATCTCGGTGCTGTTCCCCGCAACGGAAGAATAAACGAAACGAAGGGGCTGCTTCGGAGCAATATCCGATCGTGAACACTGCGCGCGGCCATAACGAAAAACCAAGATCAAATCAATCGGTTGATCTTGGTTTTTTGTGTCTCAAGGATAGGGCGAGGGTCAAAAAGTTCGATTCGAATCAATCCCTTTGTTCAGCTTGAGGGGATGGGTTCTCCGTGAAAATCCCGTTTGCAGATCTCCCGAAAGATCGATCGTTTGGCCCATGCGGTGCGTGCCTCGGGCGACTCCAGCCGCTGGATCAGCGGAGCGTACTGCTCCAATGCGCGGTCGTACAGCTGAAAGAAGGTGGAGCGGGAGGGCTGTTTGGTGAAGGGATCCACCCAAAGACGCTGCTCCAGATTGGCAGGATCTTCATAATAGTGGCTTTCGCCCAAAAACAGCGGGGAAAGATAGGCGTGTCCGGCAAGCCCTTCCGCCGTTTTGATCACCGCGGCCTTTCTGCCTTTGGGGTCGTACAGTGCGCGGTAGCATTGGCGTACCGACCAGAGGGCGCGGGCGACCTTGGCAGGGGAACAGCGGATGTGGTATACCTGCTCCAACAGATCGGAGTAGAGTGCGCACAGCACCCGCCGCTCCGGATCGGTCAGCTCGTATACGCGGGGGCGGGGCATCTCGCTCAGCCGCTTCCCGAAGCTCCGTTGGACGGCAAGTGCGTTCAGGTCGGCTTCCAATGCGTTGTGGATGCAAAAGCTGTCGGTCGAGCGGACGATCCCCGCGCGGGCGTAGACGAAGGCGTGGGTGTGGCTGTCCAAAAGATAGTGCCCCAGAAATCCCGCGGCGTAGGAGAGGGCGATCTTTTGATCTTCTCCCTCAAACGCACCTGCGCGGGCGAACAGTCGGCAGAGCAGCTTGGCTGTATGCTCGGTGTGCATCACCGAGGACAGCCGTCGCTTGCGAAAGGCGGCGGGGAGATAGAAGAGGAAGGGATCGGGTCCCTGCATTCCCACGCAGTAGGCGTGAGGATAGGCGGCGACCGCCGCGGTCAGCGTGCCTTGGGCGGGAGTGCCGACGCGGGAGAAAAGCCGTTTGCGGCAGTCGCTCGCAAAGGCGAAATGAGTCCAGAAGGAGGGCAAAGGATCACCTCGTCAGAGTAATTTATGTAGATTGGCAGTGGGCAAGCCGTCCGATCAGCTGGCCGTTCTCGATGGCGATCAGCTCAACCGAAAGGAGCTTGCCGTGGAGCGGCTTGTCGGTGAGGACGGAAACCTCCAAAAAGGACGCGGTATGTCCCACCTGATCCCCGCCTCGCTCCTCCTCAAAGAGAACCGGCAGGGTCTTGCCGATCTGAGCCTCTAAAACCCTCTGCCGACCGTCGGCTACCACCTTTTCCAGCGCGTGGACGCGCGCTTCCTTTACGTCGCCGGGGAGCTGTCCGCTCATCTCTGCCGCCTCGGTGCCGGGGCGGATGGAGTAGGGAAAGATGTGGCAATCCAGCAGATCAAGAGAGCCCACGAAGGCGGCGGTGTTCCGAAAATCCTCCTCGGTCTCGCCGGGGAAGCCCACGATCACGTCGGCAGTGAAGCAGGCGTCGGGGAATGCGGCGCGGATGGCGTCTGCGTTACGGCGCACCATGGCGGTATTATAGCGGCGACGCATGGCGTTGAGCGTACGGTCACAGCCGCTTTGGAGGGAGAGATGAAAATGAGGAGCCAGATGGCGGATGCCCTTCAGCAGCTCGGTGTAGGCGGGCGTCATCAGTGACGGATCCAGCGAGCCCAGACGAATCCGCTCCAGCCCCGGGAGGTCGTCCAGCGCACGGAGCAGATCGGGGAGCTTTTCGGTCAGATCCTTGCCGTAGGCCGAGATCTCGATGCCGGTGAGCACGATCTCACGGTAGCCTGCCGCCACCAGCGCGCGGGCTTCCTCCAGCACCTCTGCCATCGGCTTGGAGCGGATGGGACCGCGGGCGCGAGGGATGATGCAGTAGGCGCATCTCGACTCGCAGCCGTCCTCGATCTTTAGATACGCGCGGGTGCGCTCGCTGCGATGGATGGTCATCTTTTCGAAGTCGGCTCCCTCCAGCGGGGCGACCTCCACGGCAGAGCCGCCGAACGAGCCGTCTGCAATGGATAGCGCAACCTCGGCGGCGCGCATTTTTCGCAGATTGCCGCAGACGAAGCGCACGCCGGGCAGTTCTGCCAGACGGTCGCCGTCCACCTGTGCGTAACAGCCCGTTACGAGGATGGCGGCGTCGGGGTTCTTCTTGTTGGCGCGGCGGATAATCTGCCGCACCTTCCGCTCGCCCTCGGCGGTGACCGAGCAGGTGTTGACGAGATAAATATCGGCAGAGTCTTCAAAAGCGACTTGACGAAGTCCTGCCCGCAGGAGTTCTTCGGCAAGTGCTTGGGATTCGTACTGATTCACCTTGCAGCCCAAGGTGTAGATGGCAAATGAAACTTCCATTTTGCTCCTTTATGTAACAGTATGGTCGGATTTTGTGCCGACCATACTCTGTTTACTATGTTTTCCTGATTTTGAAGATGCGGCGCAGGATGGGACGGAAGATCCCCTTTGCGCGAACGGTGACGATTTTCATATAGTTTCCTCCCATTGAGGAGTTATTGCAACTTCCTCTACTGAGAGTATATGCACCGTCAGCTCTTTTTGTCCCAATCGTGCTTGTTCTTCAGCACGTCGTAGAGGGCGCAGAAGGAGGCGTGACGGCTCTCGGGGATGCGACCTGCGGCTTTGGCCGCCATGACGGCGCATTCCTGCTCCTTGGTGTGGGTGCATTTGGTGTAACGGCAACCGCCCAGCTCCCGCTCGATCTCGGGAAAGGTGTAGGGCAGATCGTCCTTGCCGAAGAAGTCGAAGCGGACGAAGTCCAGCATGGTAAAGCCGGGGGTGTCGGCCACCAGACCGCCGTATTCGGTCTCGTAGAGGGTGACGGCGCGGGTCGTATGGCGGCCGCGGCTGATCTTGCGGCTGACCTCACCCGTGGAGAGGGCAAGAGAGGGAAAGAGGGCGTTGAGCAGAGTGGACTTGCCCACGCCGCTGGCACCGGCAAAGGCGCAGATGGGGGTGTTATCGTCCACGGGACGGAGCTTATCGGCAAGGGCTTCTCTCAGCGGCTCCACGCCGAGCCCGGCGGGGGAGTCGGTGACGAAGACGGTAAACCCCGCGGTGCGGTAGATCTGTGCCAGCTCCTTGGCTTTTTCGGGATCCAGCTCGGACTTGCTGACGATGGGCAGCACCTCGATGCCGTGAAAGGTGGCGATGGCGGTGAGCTTGTCCACCGTGAACAGATCGGGCGCGGGTTTCGCCGTGGGGATCACCACGAACAGCAGCGAGAGATTGGCAAGGGGTGGACGGATCAGCGCATTCTTGCGGGGCAGGATGTCCGCAAGGACGGTGTTGCCCATCTCGTCGCGGTTGAGGCGCACCAGATCGCCCACCAGCGGTGTCAATGCGTCGTGGCGGAGCACGCCCTTGGCGCGGCAGAAGACCTGCTCGCCCGTATTTGATTTGATCTCGTAGAGACCGCCCGACGATCCCATCAGTCTGCCGATCAGTTCCATATATTCTCCTTGACGTGGTGAAGATACCGTTATTGTACCACAAAACCTTGAAAAGAGCAAGTATTTTTGCAAAAAGTTCTTGCATCGGAGCGCAAAAAAATGTATAATGAAAGCAACTCATTCAGGAGGCTATCCCCATGAAAATAGATTTGCACGTTCACTCGTCCGATCTGTCGCTCTGCGGACACATGAGCGCAGAGGAGACCGTTGACCGCTATATCGAGGCAGGCTTTGACGGCTTCGTCCTGACCAACCATTTTACCCGCGATATGGCTGAGCATTTTGACCGCCACGGCATTCCGCAGGAGGATTATTTCGCCCATTACAAGTCCTGCTACGAAAAAGCCCGCGCCTACGGTGAGTCGAAGGGGTTCTTGGTACTCTGCGGCTACGAGCTGCGCTTCGATCGCTCCTCCAACGACTATCTGGTCTACGGTATGCCCGACGAGGTGGCGGAAAATTGTTTGGACATCTTCGGTTGGGGACCCGAAAAATTCGGTCGGTACGCCCGTGAAAACGGTATCCTGTTCTATCAGGCACACCCTTTTCGCAATCATATGCGGGTGGTGAATCCCACCTGCCTCTTCGGTATGGAGATCAAAAACGGAAATCCCCGCCACGACAGTCGCAACGACATTGCAAAGGCGTGGGCGGAGAAGTTCGGCCTTCATCAGATCGCAGGCTCCGATTGTCACCAGTCCGAGGACGTTGCCGTTGCGGGCATCGAGCTCGAGGGCAGCATCTCCACGATGGAGGAGCTTTGCGAAATTTTGAGAGAGGATCGGTACGAGATCTATGAGCTCTGAACTGCAAAAGCTGGGGGAGGTCGTCCGCACCCACGCTAAGGCTTTGCGGAAGATCGTTTTCTCCAAGTCCGCTGATGCCGCTTTGGTAAAGGTAGAGGCGATCCCCGTTATGCTGAAGGGGGATAGGGTGATGCAGATCACCAGACACCTTGCCGACGGCAAAGCCCTTCACGAAAACGTAGAGATGGACGCGCTCTCCGAAAAAGTCGTGGAGCTTGCGACTGCCTTCGGGCAGATCAATCTCCTTGCCGCAGGGGGAGAAGTGCAGGCAAGATGCACCAAGAAGGGGAAATGGCTGATCTCGGGCAGGATCGCCGCCACCGCCGAGGCGGCGGAGGCACGATCCCACGATAAGGAAAAGCATTATCTCATTGACGCCGCAGACCACGCGGGCTTCCTCTCCCGTCTGGGCGTTTGTGACAAGGACGGTCGCGTGTTTGACAAAAAGCGGGCAAAATACCGCCAGATCAACCGATTTATCGAGCTGCTGGACGACGTGTACGGAAAGCTCCCCAAGGAGGGCAAGCTGACCGTCTGCGATCTTTGCTGCGGCAAGTCCTACCTGACCTTCGCCGTCTACTACTATCTGACCGCTGTGAAGGGCAGGGAGGTCCACCTCTACGGCGTGGATCGCAAGGCTGACGTGATCGCCTACTGCAAGGAGACGGCCGCGACACTGGGCTGTGAGGGACTGGAGTTTCTCGCCATGGACATTATGGAGTTCGATCCCGGCACCGCTATCGATCTGGTGATCTCGCTCCACGCCTGCGACGTCGCTACCGACATCGTGCTGGCCTACGCCATCAAGAAGCGAGCAAAAGTGATCCTCTCCACTCCCTGCTGTCACCACGAGCTGTTCCACACAGTGAAGTCCCAGGAGAACGACTTCATCCTCCGCCACTCCATCTTAGGGCAGAAATTCTGCGACGCCGCCACCGACGCTCTCCGTCTGCTCCATCTGGAAGCGGCAGGCTACCGCACTGAGGCGGTGGAGCTCATCGATCCCGAGGAGACTCCCAAAAACGTGATGCTCCGCGCCGTCCGCTCTGACAAGATCGAGCCCCACAAGAAGGAGATCGCACGCCACCGCCTCGCCGCCGCCGAAACCCTGCTGGGCTGCCAGCTGACTTTGAGCAAGCTGTTAGAGGAAGAAAAATAAATGCATTCGAGACTCCGTCTCGAGCTCTGCCAAGAACCCTTTTGAAAAAGGGTTCTTGGAACTCCTAAAACTTTCATAAATATTGATGACAAAGCATTACTTGGAAACGAGGCAAATAAAGTGAATAAAAGAATGAATTTTCTTGCAATCCGGTTCGTAATATAGGCGCAGAAACAATTCGGAGCGCCGTACAAACCTACCGCACCAACCACGATTCGGAGCGATACACGACACCCTTTTAGAAAGATAAGCGTTCTGTGGAATACAGAAACGGCGATCTCCACAGGAGGCGGATGCCGCCCCCAAGCCCAGACGAGCAAATGAACACCCTATAAACTGCACGATAAGCGCGCACCATGAGGGCAAGATAAGAGCATTTAGGAGAGAAGAAAACCGCAGGTTTTTTTCTCTCCTAAATGCTTCTTTGGTTACTTTCTTTTCATAAAGAAAGTAACAGAACAGCAGATAAATTCCAAATCCCGACCGCACGGTCGGGATTTGCTCCTATGTATGACGGGCATATCAATGCTCTGTTGTTTGGAAGAAAGTAGCAAACATCTTGACATTTCTGATTGGTTTTATTGTATAATGAACATGATCAGGGAAAATAATCAAACATACGATACGAAAGGACTAAATGATCATGAATAGAATCATCAAACAGAATCATATTCAAGCATTCGAATCACATCTGAGGACGGACGAGAAGAGTGCAAACACTATCGCTAAATATATACGAGATGTTCGTAAATTTACAGTATTTGCGAATGGACGAAAGGTCAACAAGGAACTAACTCTCAACTATAAGGCTTTTCTGGGGGAAAAACATGCTGTTACCGGAGCTAATTCTATTCTTGCAGCAATGAATTCATTTCTTCGTTATATGGGCTGGCAAGATGCGTGCGTGAAGCAATACAAAGTGCAGCAAAAAGCATATTGCCCGGAAGAAAAAGAACTGACCAAAGCGGAGTATGTGCGCTTAGTGAACACTGCAATGGACAACGGGAACGAGCGGTTGAGTTTGATTCTCCAAACGATCTGCGGAACCGGTATTCGTGTCAGTGAGCTGCAGTATATTACTGTGGAAGCCGCTCGCAACGGTCAGGCGATCGTTCGCTGCAAGGGAAAGATGCGTGTCGTCTTTATTGTCAGTGAATTGCGCCAATTGCTGTTACAATATGTCAGATGCAAAGGAATTACCAAAGGAGCAGTATTTGTTACTCAAAATGGAACCCCCATCGGAAGATCAAATATTTGGAAAGAAATGAAAAAGCTGTGTAAAAAAGCAAAGGTTGCATCGGAGAAAGTATTTCCCCATAATTTGCGTCACCTTTTTGCGCATACGTTTTACAGCATGGAGAAGGATATCGCAAAGCTGGCAGATGTGTTGGGGCACACCAGCATCAATACGACTCGCATCTATTTGATGACCACCGGAGCCGAGCATCGCCGCAAGCTGGAAAATATGCAATTAGTTTTAGGGAATAAACCGCATCAAAAAAAGATCGCTGAAAACTCAACGATCCAACTACATAATTCACATTATGTGCGTACACATCCTAATTCTACACTATAAATTTCTTTTTGTCAAGCCCTTTTTGAAAAATAAAATTCACTTTAGTGCCACAAGTAGCAACTCGATCCAGCTACAGAATTCAAAAGCGCAAGAGATAATATAATTCGATTCTGCCGAGTAAAATGATGATCGCTCATGAATTTATTCGGTTTTTTTGATACGCCCTAAATTGGATGCACACACTTGGATGGTCGGAACCGATACTACATAATGTGAATTATGTAGTATCTACCGATCAAACGTAGAGAGGAAAAGTTCGATGGAAGGCATAGTAGAAAAATCTTTAAAGAACATTCGCCCCCCTTGAGTCCCCATTTTATTATGAAAAAAATTTTTATTTTGAAAGGAAAGAAAACATGAAAAGAAAACTTTTAGCGCTTACACTTGCGTGTTTCATGATTATTTTCATGATTCCTGTTTCTGTATTCGCTACAGAAGGGCATGATTATGAACACGAGCAAGAGTACATTTGTCCCGGAGAGGGCGAAACCCATACGGTTGAGCTCTGTCCCGATGCCTTAGTGGAAAAGGTGGTACCTTCTATCTGCGGTCAATGGGGCTATACCCTGTATAGTTGCCCTGCTTGCGGGGGTTACTTCGCAGATGGTTTCGTAAAAGATGAAGGTAATCACACCGAAGTAATCCTTGCTGGAAAAGCGCCTACCTGCACAGAAAACGGTCTTACGGAAGGAAAGACCTGCTCTGCGTGTGATAAAGTGCTGGTTCCTCAAGAAGCGATTCCTGCCACCGGTCACAGCACCGTTGTTACCGAGCAGATCGGCAACTGCGCTGAGGGCGGCAGCATTACCGAAAAGTGCGAAAACTGCGACTATGAGTGTGTTATCACTATCGAACCCGGTGAGCATAAATGGTCCGATGATCCCGTGCGTATTGAGAAGGAGCCTACCTGGGATGAACCCGGCCAAGCTGTATACGAGTGTACTGTTGTCGGTTGCGATGCAGCCAAAACGGTTGATATTCTTCCGCAGCACGATCATGACTTGGTATATCATGAGTCGGTGGATGCTACCTGTACTACTGATGGTTCCATTGCCTACTGGCAGTGCTCTGTTTGCTCTGGGTATTTTGTAGACGAGGAAGCAACTGTTGAAGTTGAATCCGTTGTGATTTCTGCGAAGGATCATACTGAGGTAATTGATGAAGCGGTTGCTTCTACCTGTACCCAGACCGGCCTGACCGAAGGCAAGCACTGTTCTGAATGCAACGAGGTGCTCACTAAGCAGGAAGTTGTTCCTGTTCACGAGTCTACCAACGATGAAGGTGAAGTGACCGCTCCGCCTACTTGCACCGAAGACGGTCTGAGAATTTGGAAGTGTGAATACTGCGACAAGGTACAGTTCGAGGTTCTTACCGCTACCGGTCATGTTACCGAGATGATCGTAATAGATGCTACCTGCTCCTCTTACGGTACTGTGACTGTTCAGTGTACCGTTTGCGACGAAGTGATCTCTTCTGAAGTAGGCACTGCGTTTGATCCCGAGAAACACAACGTTGCAGACGGTGTCATTAACGCTCCTACCTGTACCGAAGACGGCAACCAGGTTGGCTACTGCCAGGATTGTAACGAGTATGCTGTAGTGGTACTGCCCGCTACCGATCACGATTGGGACAACGGGCACACTGCGCAGCAGCCTACCTGTACCGAGGATGGCGTGCTGGCCTATCTGTGCCGTAATGGTAATTGCACTAGCGAAAACTACGATTCGATTCCTGCGCTGGGACACACTTGGGATGATGGCGTAGTAACTGCTCCTACCTGCACCGAGAGTGGCTACACCGCCTATACCTGTTTCGTTTGCGGAGACACCTATATGGAGGATGTAGTGGACGCACTGGGTCACACTTGGTGTGAAAGCGACGTAGTCGATCCCACCTGTTGTAAAGACGGCCATACTGTTTACAGTTGTGCCGCTTGCCCTGAGACCAGGTTTGATGGTTCTGTTGCTTTTTCCGCTAAGGTTGAGTACGCAACTTTGGATGAGGCACTGGCTGATCACGTCGGGCTGGATCTCGATTCTGTTGTGTTCCGTGAAGGCACCTGCCTCATCATTGGTCTGTACAAATACTCTTGCCCCGATTGTGAAACCAACATTTTGGTTGTAATTGATGGCACTGGTTTGGGTCATGAGACTCCTGTTGAACAGGATCGCACCTGTGTCGAAGACGGTTGGACTCTTGCGTACAACTGTGAAAAGTGCGGTACTTGGGTTGAATCCGTAGTGCTTCCCGCTACCGGTCACAGCTACAATGCAGTTGTAACTGCTCCTACCTGCACCGAGAGTGGCTACACCACCTATACCTGTTCCGTTTGCGATGACACCTATGTGGATGATGTAGTGGACGCATTGGGACATACTGAGGTAGTAGATGAGGCAGTAGAGCGTACCTGTACCGAAATCGGTTTGAGCGAGGGCAAGCACTGCTCCGTATGCGAGGAGGTTCTCGTTGAACAGGAGGAAGTTCCCGCCATTGGTCACACCGAGGTAGTAGATGAGGCAGTAGAGCCTACCTGTACCGAAGCCGGCTTAAGCGAGGGTAAATATTGCTCCGTATGCAATGAAGTTCTTGCTGCACAGGAGGAAGTTCCCGCCATCGGTCACGACTACAATAGGGATAATTTCCGTGAAGCTGATTGCGAGCAGTTTGGTTACCAGTACTGGTGTTGCATGGATTGCGACGACGGGTACATCACCAATTACGTTCCTGCATTTGGTCACACCTACGAGGTAAATGTCGTTGAACCTGGCTGTAATATAGGCGGTTTCACCGAGCACTACTGCCATTGCGGCGTCTCTTACATCACCGATAGAGTTCCCGCCACCGGTCACCACAACGAAAACGGCGAGCTGGTTGATGATTGCCGTAATACCAACCCCATCCGTATATGTGATTGTGGTGAGTATGTTCCTCAGATGCACCATGCTCTGACTTTTGTTTGGTCTGCCGGTACCTGTCAGGACTATGCATATGATATGGTCGTGTGCACCAACTGTAACTGGAGCGAAGTTTCTTGGGTTTATAAGTACATTGGTGCACACAGCTACGAAAATCTAACCTATGTAGAGGGCACCTGCCAAGCAAGTGCTTACTGGACCGAAACCTGTAAATACTGCGGCGACGTAGCTACTGAGGAAACCGGAGTAGGCGGGACTCACTCCTATGGCGAATGGATTACGGCAGTTGCTCCTACCTACAGTGCGGAAGGTCTTGCTGAGAGCGTATGCTCCGTTTGCGGAGATACTCTCACTAAAGTGCTCCCCGTACTGAGTCAGATTGAGCTTGTGCTTGATATTGACAACACGGTGGTTAGCGGCGCAGGCTTTGTGGATGCTTCTACTGTTGCAGTGAAGGTTTCCGTGAAGAACCTGAGCGACAAGGCTGAAGTTTGGGGTCTGAACTTCGATCTGTTCTATAATAAAGATGTTATGACCTTTGTTTCTGCAGAGTTTGTAAGCGACGAGTTCATTACCAGCCCCTTAGCAAATGACAACGACGGCTACGTTAGCGTAATTGCCTCCGCTCCCAACCGCGTTGATGCAGAGACTGCTGCAGCTTCTACCGGTTTTGTAACCGTTGAAGACCATGAAGAATTCGTAGTTCTCTACTTCACGATCAATAATGAATTGGCTGATACTGCAACCTTCTCGTTTGGCAAAATTGAGGCTCGTACCAATACCGCCGCTCTCATCGAAAGCACAGGCGAAGATGAGTCGATTGAAATCCGCAAGCTCATGGACGTGAACAACGACGGCGATGTAAACATGGCTGACGCTTTTGTTGCATATCAGATCGTTATCGGTGAAATCGCAATGGATTATGATGTTACCATTGACGTAAATAAGGACGGCAAAGTAAATACAATTGACTTCGTCGCTATCTACGAATATTTGGTTGGTATCAAGACCTACGAAGATGTGGTTAATCTGGCTGCATAACATCAATTCAAGGAGGAATCATAGTGAAAAGCCAAAAGTTTATACTGTTACTTTTTATAGTGCAGATGGTATTATGCCTTTCCCTATCGGTGTTTGCTGCAGAAAATGATGTTTCCTACACGATGGAGGGATCCTCCTCCATCGTGAGAGCAGGCGACACCTTTACCGTAACCGTAAAGATTTCCGAGAACAAAGGCTTTTTGACCTCGATTGCAAATATCACCTACGACCCGGAATTGGTTACCTATGTCAGCAATTCTCTTGACGACAGCGCATATGACTACGTTTTGGTAAACAACCCGAAGCAGGGAAATGTTAGAGTAACCGTAGGTGATATGTTCAGCGCTATGGCAAGCTCCAATCCTACTGTATACGATCAGACCGGTGCGATCGTTGTACTGACCTTCCGGGTAGCTGATGGCTATGAGGGTGTGATCGATCTCTCTTTGGACATCGATAGTGGCGACGTAATGACACCCAATAAAGAGTTTAATTACACGGTCAGCGGAGTCAAGATGAGCGTTGTATCCATCGACTATGAAACTCATGTACACACCGAGGTAGTAGAAGAAGCAGTAGAGCCTGCCTGTACCGAAGCCGGCTTAAGCGAGGGTAAATATTGCTCCGTATGCAATGAAGTTCTTGCTGCACAGGAGGAAGTTCCCGCCATCGGTCACACCGAGGTGGTAGATGAGGCAGTAGCGCCTACCTGTACCGAGACCGGTTTGAGCGAGGGCAAGCACTGCTCCGTATGCAATGAAGTCCTCGTTGCACAGGAGGAAGTTCCCGCCATCGGTCACACCGAGGTAGTAGATGAGGCAGTAGCGCCTACCTGTACCGAAACCGGTTTGAGCGAGGGCAAGCACTGCTCCGTATGCAATGAAGTTCTCGTTGCACAAGAGGCAGTATCCGCCACCGATAACCACGTAGACGCCGACGGCAAGTGGGAGATCGATGTTGACAACCATTTCCATACCTGTGGTTGTGGTGAGATCATCGACACCGCCAAGCACACAGGCGGCTCTGCAAGCTGTGTTGAGAAGGCTGTCTGTGAAATCTGTGGAACCGCATATGGTACCGTGGACACCACTCAGCATGGTGAGACCGAGGTGCGCGACGCGATCGAGGCAACCGAGGAGAGCGAAGGCTATACCGGCGACACCTACTGTAAAGATTGCGGCGAGAAGTTGGTTGATGGCGAGGAGATCGCTCAATTTCCCCACACTCACGCTATGGTGAAGACCGATAAGGTTGATGCGACCCACGAGGCAGCCGGTAACATCGAGTACTACATCTGCTCCAAGTGCGGTAAGCTGTACAAGGACGAAACAGGTACCGAAGAGCTCACTACGGAAGACATCATGATTGCCAAGGGCGAGCATACTTATGAGGATGTAAGCGATGAAGACAAGCACTGGCAGGAATGTGAGTGCGGCAGCAAGATGGGAGAAGAGGATCATACCTATAGTGAATGGGTCGAGACGATAAATCCTACTGCTTCCGAAAATGGCAGTAAAGAGCGCATTTGCTCCGGCTGCGGCTACAAGCAGACGGAAGAGCTGCCCAAACTGGAAGTTGTTCCTTCCACCGGCGATACAGTTGTGGTCATAAGCGCTCTGGGCGCTCTGGTAGCGATTGCGGCAGTGATTCTAGCCAAGAAGAAGGGAGTCCGCTGCTGATAGGAATTCACAATCAGTAACACAATAAAACCAAAGGGCGGCAAAAAACTCCCCACAGGAGGCGGATGCCGCCCCAAGCCCCGCCGAGCAAATGAACACCCTATAAACTGCACGATAAGCGCGCACCATGAGGGCAAGATAAGAGCATTTAGGAGAGAAGAAAACCGCAGGTTTTTTTCTCTCCTAAATGCTTCTTTGGTTACTTTCTTTTCATAAAGAAAGTAACAGAACAGCAGATAAATTCCAAATCCCGACCGCACGGTCGGGATTTGCTCCTATGTATGACGGGCATATCAATGCTCTGTTGTTTGGAAGAAAGTAGCAAACATCTTGACATTTCTGATTGGTTTTATTGTATAATGAACATGATCAGGGAAAATAATCAAACATACGATACGAAAGGACTAAATGATCATGAATAGAATCATCAAACAGAATCATATTCAAGCATTCGAATCACATCTGAGGACGGACGAGAAGAGTGCAAACACTATCGCTAAATATATACGAGATGTTCGTAAATTTACAGTATTTGCGAATGGACGAAAGGTCAACAAGGAACTAACTCTCAACTATAAGGCTTTTCTGGGGGAAAAACATGCTGTTACCGGAGCTAATTCTATTCTTGCAGCAATGAATTCATTTCTTCGTTATATGGGCTGGCAAGATGCGTGCGTGAAGCAATACAAAGTGCAGCAAAAAGCATATTGCCCGGAAGAAAAAGAACTGACCAAAGCGGAGTATGTGCGCTTAGTGAACACTGCAATGGACAACGGGAACGAGCGGTTGAGTTTGATTCTCCAAACGATCTGCGGAACCGGTATTCGTGTCAGTGAGCTGCAGTATATTACTGTGGAAGCCGCTCGCAACGGTCAGGCGATCGTTCGCTGCAAGGGAAAGATGCGTGTCGTCTTTATTGTCAGTGAATTGCGCCAATTGCTGTTACAATATGTCAGATGCAAAGGAATTACCAAAGGAGCAGTATTTGTTACTCAAAATGGAACCCCCATCGGAAGATCAAATATTTGGAAAGAAATGAAAAAGCTGTGTAAAAAAGCAAAGGTTGCATCGGAGAAAGTATTTCCCCATAATTTGCGTCACCTTTTTGCGCATACGTTTTACAGCATGGAGAAGGATATCGCAAAGCTGGCAGATGTGTTGGGGCACACCAGCATCAATACGACTCGCATCTATTTGATGACCACCGGAGCCGAGCATCGCCGCAAGCTGGAAAATATGCAATTAGTTTTAGGGAATAAACCGCATCAAAAAAAGATCGCTGAAAACTCAACGATCCAACTACATAATTCACATTATGTGCGTACACATCCTAATTCTACACTATAAATTTCTTTTTGTCAAGCCCTTTTTGAAAAATAAAATTCACTTTAGTGCCACAAGTAGCAACTCGATCCAGCTACAGAATTCAAAAGCGCAAGAGATAATATAATTCGATTCTGCCGAGTAAAATGATGATCGCTCATGAATTTATTCGGTTTTTTTGATACGCCCTAAATTGGATGCACACACTTGGATGGTCGGAACCGATACTACATAATGTGAATTATGTAGTATCTACCGATCAAACGTAGAGAGGAAAAGTTCGATGGAAGGCATAGTAGAAAAATCTTTAAAGAACATTCGCCCCCCTTGAGTCCCCATTTTATTATGAAAAAAATTTTTATTTTGAAAGGAAAGAAAACATGAAAAGAAAACTTTTAGCGCTTACACTTGCGTGTTTCATGATTATTTTCATGATTCCTGTTTCTGTATTCGCTACAGAAGGGCATGATTATGAACACGAGCAAGAGTACATTTGTCCCGGAGAGGGCGAAACCCATACGGTTGAGCTCTGTCCCGATGCCTTAGTGGAAAAGGTGGTACCTTCTATCTGCGGTCAATGGGGCTATACCCTGTATAGTTGCCCTGCTTGCGGGGGTTACTTCGCAGATGGTTTCGTAAAAGATGAAGGTAATCACACCGAAGTAATCCTTGCTGGAAAAGCGCCTACCTGCACAGAAAACGGTCTTACGGAAGGAAAGACCTGCTCTGCGTGTGATAAAGTGCTGGTTCCTCAAGAAGCGATTCCTGCCACCGGTCACAGCACCGTTGTTACCGAGCAGATCGGCAACTGCGCTGAGGGCGGCAGCATTACCGAAAAGTGCGAAAACTGCGACTATGAGTGTGTTATCACTATCGAACCCGGTGAGCATAAATGGTCCGATGATCCCGTGCGTATTGAGAAGGAGCCTACCTGGGATGAACCCGGCCAAGCTGTATACGAGTGTACTGTTGTCGGTTGCGATGCAGCCAAAACGGTTGATATTCTTCCGCAGCACGATCATGACTTGGTATATCATGAGTCGGTGGATGCTACCTGTACTACTGATGGTTCCATTGCCTACTGGCAGTGCTCTGTTTGCTCTGGGTATTTTGTAGACGAGGAAGCAACTGTTGAAGTTGAATCCGTTGTGATTTCTGCGAAGGATCATACTGAGGTAATTGATGAAGCGGTTGCTTCTACCTGTACCCAGACCGGCCTGACCGAAGGCAAGCACTGTTCTGAATGCAACGAGGTGCTCACTAAGCAGGAAGTTGTTCCTGTTCACGAGTCTACCAACGATGAAGGTGAAGTGACCGCTCCGCCTACTTGCACCGAAGACGGTCTGAGAATTTGGAAGTGTGAATACTGCGACAAGGTACAGTTCGAGGTTCTTACCGCTACCGGTCATGTTACCGAGATGATCGTAATAGATGCTACCTGCTCCTCTTACGGTACTGTGACTGTTCAGTGTACCGTTTGCGACGAAGTGATCTCTTCTGAAGTAGGCACTGCGTTTGATCCCGAGAAACACAACGTTGCAGACGGTGTCATTAACGCTCCTACCTGTACCGAAGACGGCAACCAGGTTGGCTACTGCCAGGATTGTAACGAGTATGCTGTAGTGGTACTGCCCGCTACCGATCACGATTGGGACAACGGGCACACTGCGCAGCAGCCTACCTGTACCGAGGATGGCGTGCTGGCCTATCTGTGCCGTAATGGTAATTGCACTAGCGAAAACTACGATTCGATTCCTGCGCTGGGACACACTTGGGATGATGGCGTAGTAACTGCTCCTACCTGCACCGAGAGTGGCTACACCGCCTATACCTGTTTCGTTTGCGGAGACACCTATATGGAGGATGTAGTGGACGCACTGGGTCACACTTGGTGTGAAAGCGACGTAGTCGATCCCACCTGTTGTAAAGACGGCCATACTGTTTACAGTTGTGCCGCTTGCCCTGAGACCAGGTTTGATGGTTCTGTTGCTTTTTCCGCTAAGGTTGAGTACGCAACTTTGGATGAGGCACTGGCTGATCACGTCGGGCTGGATCTCGATTCTGTTGTGTTCCGTGAAGGCACCTGCCTCATCATTGGTCTGTACAAATACTCTTGCCCCGATTGTGAAACCAACATTTTGGTTGTAATTGATGGCACTGGTTTGGGTCATGAGACTCCTGTTGAACAGGATCGCACCTGTGTCGAAGACGGTTGGACTCTTGCGTACAACTGTGAAAAGTGCGGTACTTGGGTTGAATCCGTAGTGCTTCCCGCTACCGGTCACAGCTACAATGCAGTTGTAACTGCTCCTACCTGCACCGAGAGTGGCTACACCACCTATACCTGTTCCGTTTGCGATGACACCTATGTGGATGATGTAGTGGACGCATTGGGACATACTGAGGTAGTAGATGAGGCAGTAGAGCGTACCTGTACCGAAATCGGTTTGAGCGAGGGCAAGCACTGCTCCGTATGCGAGGAGGTTCTCGTTGAACAGGAGGAAGTTCCCGCCATTGGTCACACCGAGGTAGTAGATGAGGCAGTAGAGCCTACCTGTACCGAAGCCGGCTTAAGCGAGGGTAAATATTGCTCCGTATGCAATGAAGT
>CAZFJJ010000004.1:0-22415 GCA_964519075.1 uncultured Lachnospiraceae bacterium | reverse complement strand
AAGGTGAGCGCGATCAGATTGGCAGGATGGCAATGATAGATCACACGGTGCGCGCCGTCAGTGGCCAGCATCTTCACCTCGTGGTTCATCAGGTGGGTGGGCAGTTCGCTGGTGGGACGACCGCCGTTCATAAGCCCCCAGACGATGCGGTAGTTCTCCCCCGACTCGTCCAGCTGGATCAGCGCGCAGGTGTCGTCAGGATCCTTCTGTACGTTGCTCATGTACTTACCCGAGCCGGTGACCAGGAAAAACTGTCCGCCCAGCGCGGGAACTACGGTACCGATAGGTGCATAAGGACGGGTAAAGTCCAGCAGATCACGGCAGGACTCGATGTCAGAATCGGGAACGCGGTAGCTGAGATTGCCGCCGTTGCGCTCGTGCCAGCCCTTCTGCCAGCCTGCCTCGGCAAAGGCGATAAACTCTTTCACAAAGGTATAATCGGTGAGTTTCATATCTTTAACTTCTTTCTTTCAAAACTTCGGCTTCGTACGCCATCACTTCGTCGTACCAGCCTTCGCCTGCAGGCAGACCTGCGCGGCGGCAGAATTCCTCCCAGACCGCACCCAGAGGAAGCATTTTCAGCGCTTCCTGGCGCATAAACAGACGTGTATAGTCATCCTTCTCCTGCAGAGCAGAAAGCTCGGCGTGGGGGGTCAGAAGGGCTTCCAGGAGCGCCTTCTGGGTGCTGCGGATGCCCATGATCCATGCGGCAACGCGGTTGATGGAAGCGTCGAAGTAGTCGAGAGCAATAACGATGTCGTTCAGTCTGCCCGACGCCACGATCTCCTTGGCGATCTCGCGGGTCTCGTCGTCAAAGCGCACCACGTGGTCGCTGTCCCAGCGGACGGGACGGGTGACGTGCAGCGCCAGCTTGGGGTGGAACAGGAGCAGAGACGAGATCTTATCCGACACCATTTCGGTGGGATGATAGTGACCGTTGTCCATTAGGGGCATGATGTGACGGGTGGCGGCGTAGTTCTGGCAGAACTCGGCAGAGCCTACGGTGTAGCTCTCCAGACCGATGCCGAAGACCTTGGATTCGAGAGTCACATAAACCTTAGACTTGTCGTAACCGCAAGAAAGAGCTTCATCCAGCGACTTTGCAAAGCGTACGCGAGGAGAGGTGCGGTCAGCGGGGATATCCTTGTAGCCATCGGGGATCCAGACGTTCATCACGCAGGGAATGCCGGTCTCTTCGGCAAAATACTCGGCGATCCGCAGGCAGGCCACGGTGTGACGCACCCAGAATCGGCGAATCTCCTCGTCGGGCGAGGACAGGGTCAGACCTGCCGCCTTGGGATGGGAAAAGTAGGTGGGGTTGAAATCCAGACCCAGTCCGCGCTCCTTTGCATATTCCACCCATTTGGCGAAATGCTTCGGCTCCAGCGCATCGCGATCGGCAAACTCGCCCTCCTCAAAGATAGCATAGGAGGCGTGGAGATTCAGCTTCTTCTTGCCGCCGGTAAGGGCAAGAACCTTGTCAAAGTCCGCCATCAGCTCGGCGGGGGTGCGGGCTTTGCCGGGATAGTTTCCGGTGGCTTGGATGCCGCCGGACAGAGCGTCCTTGGTATCAAAGCCGCCCACGTCGTCCCCCTGCCAGCAATGAACCGAGATGGTGAGGTTTTCCAGCGTCTCGATGGCTTTTTCACAGTCTACGCCGTTGGCGGCGTAGGCTTCTTTGGCGTATTCATAATAAGATTTCATATCATTCTCCTTATCAGATCGATTGAGGTTGTGTAACTTCCGTGTCAATGGATGCCGCCAGCAGTCGACGGGCTTCGTCTACAGTGGAAAGCCGTCCCGTGCCCAGCATCTGACAGAGCAGATTGCCGATGGCGGTCGCTTCGGTGGGACCTGCGATGACCGGCTTGCCGGTGGCATTTGCGGTCAGCTCGTTCAATAGGCTGTCCTTGCTGCCGCCTCCGATGATGTGAATCGCACTCACGGGCGCCCCCGTGACCTCCTCGATCTGCTTGACGGTCGCGGCGTAGCAATCGGCGAGGGACAGATACACTACCGCGAACAGCTCGCCGAGAGTCAAATCAGAGCGGCGGAGCTCCCGTTTCAGCGCCTCGGTCATTGAATCGGGCGAAAGAAAAGCGGCACCGTTTACATCCACGCGCAGATCGGTGGACAGATGCTCGGTAGCGGTCTCCATGATCTGATCAAAGGTATAGCCGCATTCCTTGCGCAGGGATTGGATCATCCAAAGACCCATGATGTTTTTCAAAAAGCGGTATCTTCCGCCGTAGCCGCCCTCGTTGGTGAAGTTGTAATACTCCGCAGCCTCGGAAAGATTGGCATCGCGGCCTTCTACCCCCATCAGTGACCAAGTGCCCGAAGAGAGGTAGAGAGCTCCTTCCCTGTCGGTGGGCAGAGCCAGCACGGCCGAGCCTGTATCGTGGGTGGCGGGAAGCACCACCAGCGGCTGACAGCCGATCTCGTCTGCTATCTCGGTGCGAACAGGGCCAAGCACACTGCCCGCAGGCAGGATCGGCTGAAAGATCTCCACGGGAAATCCAAGCCGAGTGAGGAGCTGAAAGTCCCAAGCACCGGTAGCAGGTGTGACCAGTCCCGACGTGGTGGCAATAGTGTACTCGCTTGCCATTACTCCGGTAAGGCAATAATGAAAATAGTCGGGGATAAACAGCATTGCCGATGCGGCGCGAAGCTGCTCGGGATGCTGCTCCCTAAGGGCAAGCAGCTGATAGATGGTGTTGAACTGTTGCTTCTGAATGCCGGTGCGGGCATATAGCTGGTGCGCGGTAAGCGTACGCTCCAGCACCTCGTCCATTCCGTCGGTACGGTGGGAGCGGTAGGAGACCGCCTCGCCGATCCGAGCTCCGTCACCGTCCAGCAGGACGAAGTCCACGCCCCAGGTGTCGATCCCCAGATAATCAGGGGCTTTCCCCATATCCGCTGCCTTGCGGATGCCTGTTTTGATCTCAGCAAACAACGCGTCTACGTCCCAGCACAGCTCTCCGCCGTCGGATCGAGTCGCACCGTTGGGAAAACGGTAGATTTCTTCGGTATGGAGCACACCGTCCGAAACCCAACCGAGAATGTGACGTCCGCCGGATGCACCGATATCTATGGCAAGATAATATTCCATATAAGGGATTCCTTTCCCAATTTGATATGATGTTATTATAGCATATTTTTTTGCATCATGCAATTGTCTTTTCTTCGAAACAGTAGCAAATATTGCTATTTTTCTAAAAAAATTCAAACAACCGACTCCGCAGTCGGTTGTTTGAGTCATTCATGCTCGGATACGGCGTATACGCATAGATCCCACGGCGGAACGTAGGGCGGTCTGCGCAGATAAAGCTTATACGTGGGATTCGCCTCGTGCACCCAAAGAGGCAATCGCCACAGATCCTCGGCACGGTGATAGAGGGAGACCGCCAGATCGGGCTTCCATCTTGCGATGGTCTCTGCAGAGCCGCGAAGGGCTTCCCATTCGACACCCTCCACGTCGTATTTGATGAAATCCACCCGCTCGCCGCCAAGGAAGGAGTCGGGGGAGCGAACAGCGACCGACTTGGCTTTTCCACCCGGTGTTGTTGAAAGATGAGAATTTCGACTCCCCTCGTCGCTGACGTATAGCGTACCGTCGCACTCCCAAGCACCCGCCTGTTCCGCGGTAAGAATGCGGGAAAACCCGTCCCGCTCTGCCGATTCGGTCAGCTTGCGGAAGGAGCGGCGGTCGGGCTCCAGCGCCCACACCTTGCAAAGCTCGGGTTGATAGGTCAGCAGTTCGCGGATAGTGTCGCCGTTGTATGCACCAAGGTCGAGATAATGCCGATACCGATCGGGGCGAAGAATGCGGAATACCTCTTCCCTTTCGTCGCAGGTGTCAAGGAGCGTATCGAGCTTACCCGTCAAACGGTATTCCACAATGCCGTCGAACACCTCCCGCGACCGCTCGTCCGCAAGGAGGGCGCGAACCTCGTCCAACTTGTCCCGAACGCTCTCGTAATAATCGGCAGTAAACAGCGTCTCACCCGCAACGGGCAGCTCGGGCACGAAGAAGCGGCAGCGGTGTGACAGCTCCTCAAATCGCGCCAGCAGCTCGGGCAGGCTGGAGCCGAAGCTCAGTAAAACGATGAAATCCTCGTATTTGGCGAGGATTTCATCGAACGTGAGCACAAGCTTGCCGTGAAAGCGGTGTCCGCGGACGAATCCGTCGGAGGCGAAGAAATCAGCCACCTCCAGCCCGCGAGCGGACAACTGCGCGATCAGCTTGTCGGCACCGTTTCCCATGCCGTATAAGACGATGGGTAGCTCAGCCGACTGCAGATAAGTCCACAAATCGGTTTTCATCGAACGGTAAACTCGTGATAGATGCGGCGGATAGACGCTTCAAAATCTTCATCCGCAACGCCCAAGATAATGTTATTCTCCGAAAGCCCCTGGTCGATCAGACGGATGTTGATATCGGCGTTGGCAATCGACTGGAAAACGCGAGCAGCAGTACCTACGTTGTTAATCATATGTCTACCGACGACGGCAATCAACGCAAGACCGTCGGCAATGGATACGCTGTCCGGATTAACTTCCTTGCAGATCTCACACATAAGCGCATCGCGGCAATTGGCAATTGCAGAGGTTGCAACCACAACGCCCATGGAATCGATTCCCGAGGGCAAATGCTCAAAAGAAACGCCGAAGCGCTCCAGCACGCCCAGCACCCGTCTGCCGAAGCCGATTTCGGTGTTCATCATGTCCTTGTGTACGTCGATAACCGAAAATCCCTTCTTGCCGGCAATGCCGGTGATGCCGTGCACACCCTTCTGCCGATCCTCAGCCTCCAAAACGATCATCGTTCCGCGGTCGCCGGGGCGGTTCGTGTTGCGGATATTGATAGGAATACCGACCTCGCGCACGGGGAAGATCGCGTCCTCGTGCAGAACGGTGGCACCCATATAGGACAGCTCACGCAGCTCAGTATACGTGATATAATCAATGCTTCGAGCCCCCTCGACAATACGGGGATCCGCCATCAAAAAGCCTGATACGTCGGTCCAGTTTTCGTAGATATCCGCCTTAGCAGCTCTTGCAACCACCGAGCCGGTAATGTCACTGCCTCCGCGGGAAAAGGTCTTGACCTTTCCGTTAATCGCCGCACCGTAAAAGCCGGGAATCACCGCGCGCTCGTGACGGGACAGCGCCTCTGAAAGCACGCGATTGGTTTTTTCATTGTCCAGTTGACCGTTTTCAGTAAAGAAGATCACGTCCTCTGCATCAATGAAATCGTAGCCTAAATAGACCGACAGAATCTTACCGCAAAGATATTCGCCGCGGCTGGCTGCATAGTCAGAGCCTGCGCCGTTCAAAAACGCACGGTAGATCCGATCAAAATCGGCATCCAGCGAAATATCTATAGAAAGATCGTTAATAATAGTTTCGTAGCGAGAGCGGATCTCGGAAAACTGCGTTGTAAAATCCTGACCCTTTACTGCCTTGGCATGGCAGGCGTATAACAAGTCGGTAACCTTGGTGTCGCCCGAAAAACGCTTGCCCGGAGCGGACGGAACCACATAGCGGCGGCTATCCTCTGCGCGGACGATGGCGGCAACTTTTTGGAACTGGGCAGCATCTGCCAGTGAGCTGCCTCCGAATTTAACGACCTTCAGCGGTCTGGTTTGTTCTATAGTCATTTGAACGGCTCCTTCTGTTGAGTCCTTTGCTTTCTTGATGTTTATCTATATCAGTTTATTATATAAACTTTTTCTCTCTTTGTCAAGCATTTTCTGCAAACTTTTCTATATTATGTTTTGCGATTCATTATTTGTTCATCACCAGTATACGCTTTATTCACAGGTTTGTGATATGCTATAGTAGAATAAAATATTTGCCCCAAAATAGTTTGCGGACAAGAAAGGCAGGTGTAATATGGAAAACCTCGAACTGCTGACCGAACTGTTGACCCAGAAAAAATATTCTCAAGTTCGAACAATGCTGCTCACCCAAAATGCCATCGACATTGCTGCACTCCTTATGGAGATCCCCCCTGAAAAGCTTTTGCTGGTTTTCCGATTATTACCGAAGGAGCTTGCCGCAGAGGCCTTCGTAGAAATGGACTCCGAGCAGCAGATGTTGCTCATCAAGGGCTTCAACGACACCGAGCTGCACGCCGTTTTCCAAGAGCTGTTCGTTGACGATACCGTTGACATTATTGAAGAAATGCCAGCCAACGTGGTAAAGCGTATTCTTGCCAACACGGACGCACAGACCCGCAAATCCATTAACGAAATCCTGAACTACCCCGATGACAGTGCCGGCTCTATTATGACGGTGGAGTTCGTTCATTTGCGTGCCAATTTCACCATCCGACAGTCGCTGGATGTGATCAAAAAAACCGGCGTTGACAAGGAGACCATCTATACCTGCTACGTCACCGACCGCAACCGCCATCTGATCGGCGTCGTTACGGTCAAGGATATGCTTCTTTCCGATGAAGATACCGTCATTGGCGATATCATGGAGGAGAACATTATCCATGCTCATACGCTTGAGAATCGGGAGGACGTTGCCAATCTGTTCCACGAATACGGACTGATGGCTCTGCCCGTCGTGGACAACGAAGATCGTCTGGTCGGCATTATCACTTACGACGACGCAATCGACGTCATTGTGGAGGCCAGCGAAGAGGATGCACAGGTTATGGCGGCAATCACGCCTTCCGCGAAGCCGTATCTGAAGACCGGTGCCTTCGAAATCTGGAAGAACCGCATTCCGTGGCTTTTAATCATGATGCTGTCCGCCACCTTTACGGGAATGATCATTTCCTCCTTCGAAGATGCTCTCGCGGCACAGGTTGCGTTGACCGCATTTATTCCTATGTTGATGTCTACCGGCGGTAACACAGGATCTCAGTCCAGCACTACAGTCATCCGCGGTCTGTCTATGGGTGAGGTGGAATTTTCCGACGTCTTCCGCGTCATCTGGAAAGAGCTTCGGGTCGGCGTTCTCTGTGCCGTTACACTGGCGTGCGCCAATTTCGTTAAGATCTGGCTGTTTGACATCATGCTTTTGAAAACCGAGGGGCTGACGCTTGCGGTAAACGCAGTAGTTTGCATTACCCTTGCCCTGACGGTCATTACCGCCAAGCTGGTTGGCTGCACACTGCCGATTCTGGCTAAGAAAATCAAATTGGATCCTGCAGTTATGGCCGCCCCCTTCATCACCACTATTTTAGACGCCGTTTCCCTGCTGATCTACTTCACGTTCGCAAGTGCAATACTGAATCTTTGACGTCATTTCCCGTTAACCGATATGCCCCCAAAAGCCACCGCTTTTGGGGGCATCCGTTCTTTTTGCCGTACCTTTTACCGTTTCGGATAGGTCAATCGTCGTTGGATAACGTTTGATTTTCCTAATTTCTTGCCGGACTGCAAAGTGCAGGCCGATCTGTACGGTAAACGCAGAGCAGCTTAGCCTGCCTGCACCGCGGCTAACATCGTTGATCGAAAAAGCGAAAACCACCCCGAGGGGGTGATTTTTCGTTATTTCCTGCTTTTCTTCCACATCTTCAGCATCCGCTTGGTCTCGGCGAACGCCACCGCTTCTCCCTCATCAGCGAGGAGACGGAGGAGCCGCTCCAGCTCAGCGGCTGTGGCAGGGTGCATGACGTTCTTGGCGTTGCCGCGGAGAAAGTAGAGGAGCGCGGCATCGTCCTTGTAGTCCTTGCCCTTGTAGATCTTGCAAGCGGCAACGCGGTCGCAGAACATCTCGACCAGATAGTTCACCGGCATCTCAACCGGCTCGTAGAGCTTGGTTTTGGGGTTTACGTCCACCCAATACTCAAAATGGTGGCGGTTGCGCCCCTTATGGTGCATCCACGCCAGCGAATACCCTACGTCCTCCCGCTCCGCTTCGTTGGGACTGCGCTGTCCCTGATAATAGCGTGCGCCCTTTCCAAACTCGGTGGGGCTGTATTTGGACAGATCGTGGAAGAGTCCCTGCCATCCGATCCCAGCCTTAAAGCAGTGAGCGATCACCTTGTGTCGGTGGCGTGTTATGGTTCGAAAATGCTTGAATGCTGCCATTAGTTCCACTGTTCGGGATCATTTTGTCCCTGCTTTCCTTTCGTATCGATCGCTGCATTTCGTTCTTTCGCGATCATACGACGGTAGATCACCGTTGCGATCGCCTCCACCAGAACCGTTCCGCAGAACACGCAAAGCATCCACTTGGTAATGTCGTTATCAATAAAGGACATCGCGCGGTTATATCGGTCTACCACGAAAAAGGTTAACAGAGTGACCGCAAGCACGATATTGATATGCGGCAGTACGTTCAATAGATACTGCAAAAGCTTTTGACTTTTCTTCACGCCGTCGCACCTCAATCCTTTTTGATCTCGCCGACACAGACGATATCAAACAGCTCGCGTTGGATTTCGCCGTTTTCTTCGCGTTCTTGATCAACGCGATACATTTCACCGTTGAAATAGGCCTGACAGCTGTCTCCGCCGTCGAAATTATACGCCTGTACGCATCCCAGCTCGGTATAGATCTGAGCGAGCTGCGCTATACGCACGCCTTGGGAGTCGTCGGATCTGCCGTCCACTACCACCAGGGCGTAGTGCCCCGGCTCGTAATACCCGATGGAGGAACGGGGATGGCGTGCGTCCACCACGTTGTGATCATAGCTGTCGTTACTGAACTCGGTGATCATACCGCCGTTATCGTCCAGCAATGCAGGGCCAAACTCCCAGATCTGATAGGGAGATTTGGCGGCAATCTCGTTCCAGTCATACTCATCCGGAGTAACCGTCTCCATCGTGCCGTCAAAGTAAAGCACGCAGATATCGCTGGAAATATGCTCCGAATAGCGAAGCACGACGCCGTTTCGCACCGCGACCTCCGTATGATTGGCGTTTCCCCAATAGTCGCCGTTAACGGCGGCAATGGGAAGTCCATCTTTTAACAGATCGCCGGTTTTATCCTCAGTCTCTTCCAGCAGATCCGTAAGAGGCTCGCGAGTTCCAACCGAAACCGTATATAGATTTTCAATATTACGGATATAGATATCGTAAATAAAATATTGCACGGTATAGGTTCTGCCGGTTCCTTCGTAATACATCTCCCGATTGACTTCGGTCAGCGTGACCCACATATCACTGCTTTTATATTCGGTAGCGGTAGAGATGATCTCCTCTCCCTCTTTCAGAAAGAGCTTGCCGAATCGGTATCCGAAATCACCGGAATAATCGTAGCCGTCGTCGAGGACGGAAGCATCCCCCTGACCGTCTGAGCCGCCGGTGCTACCGCTTGGATTGCCATTTGTGTTCGGCGAGCTTGGATTGTCCGATCCGGGCTTGGTAAATACGGGAAGATCGGGAATCTCTTCGTTCAGACCGAACCAAAAAGCTTCTACGTGGTGAAACCAAGCAAACGTGCACAGAACCGCACCGATCAGGAGAATATCAATGATAATCAACAGCCAAGCGGGCAAAATGCGTTCTTTTTTCATTAATTTCTAAATCTCTAAATGGATCAGCGATCAAACAAAGCAAATCGGATAATCTCCTTGTAGATCTTGACCGAGTCCTGCAAGGGTCTGAAATGCGAGGACGAATTATCGTTTTCGTAGACCGTTTGGATCATGACCTCGTCGATTTCAATCTTGTCCCGCGCCGCGCTCATCAGTACGTTCATTTCATACTCGTAGCGCTTACCGGGTATCTTGACCAACCATCCGATCATAGAGCGTTCAAAACCGCGCAGACCGGTCTGGGTATCCTTCACCTTGACCCCACTCACCACATGAAATACGCCGCGAGTCACGGTATTACCGAAGCGGGAGCGAAACGGTACCTCTCCTACGAATGCACGGGAGCCGATGACGAAGCCACCTTTTTGATGAAGACGGTCGCAGACCTTCTGAATATCGTCGGGACGATGCTGACCGTCCGCATCTGCAGTGATCAGATATTTCATTTGAGGAAAACATTTCAGCAAGCAGCGCATTCCCTGTTTCAAAGCGCCTCCCTTACCACGATTAACAGAGTAGCGTACTACGCGGGCGTACCGCGCCGCTTCAATAAATACGGCATCGTAATCGGCACCGCTTCCGTCATCTACCACCAGTAAGGCGAACTGCTTTTCGGAGAGCTTTTGGAGGGTTTCGATCAATTTCCAATCCGGACGATACGCCGGGATCAATACTACGGTGTCTTTCATGTAATTCCTCTTACACTTCCTCTGCTTGATGCAGGTATGAATCAAATGGCTCAAAAAGGGGGCAGCTTTCGCCGCCCCTTGGGATCAGTCGCCGAAAATCAGCGAATGGAGCAATTGCTTGTTCTTTTCGAAGTCTACGCTAAGCACGCTGGTTCCGTTGATCGTAGCGTAGTTGTAGGTGCCGCTTGCGGGAACTCGACAGGTCTGGATCTTGTAGGAGGTATAGGAGGTTCCTACCGAGGCCAGCAGATTGACACAGTCGGTTACGGTCAAGTCGGTGGTGACCATGGGCAATACCACGGGGATCAGCTCCATCAGCTGACCGAAGCTCATGGACTGCGCTTTTTCGATAGCAGCTGCAAGCACGCGTCTCTGACGGCTGGTTCTGCCGAAGTCGCCGTCCCCCTGTCCGTCGTCGTTAGCGTATCGGTCACGGCACAGACGGAGCGCGTAAGTGCCGTCCAACAGGTATATATTTTCTGTACCTTCTACTCTGTGCTCGTCGGGGTCAAAGGGATCGCCCGTATCCCAGTCGTACTCCTTGGACAGGTTTTTGATCTCCTTCGCAGAGAGTTCTACCTCTACGCCGCCCAGGGTATCGATCACCTGCTCAAACGCGGCAAAGTCCACGCGAGCGTAATTGTCAAATTCCAATGCAAAATAACTATACAGGGTGTCCTGCACACCGCTGACGCCGCCAAACAAATACGCCGCATTGAGTTTGTTATAGGTTTCTGTTCCTGCAAGCTTCAGATACATATCCCGAAGGAAAGAGGTGATCGTGATCGTTTTGTCCTCTGTGTTTACAGTGATCATCATCATAACGTCCGCTCTTCCGCGGGTAGACCCGGAGCGACCGTCGGTACCAAGACACAGAATGTTGATCAGCTTGGCCGCCTCTTCGGGAAGCGGTTCGTCGGCAGGCGGATCCTTCCACAGATCAAGCGTTTGATTCGAATCTGACGTGACCGATCCGTCCAGAGACAGCAGCCACTCATTATACTGCGTTTTCAGATCTTCTACGTCCTGCAGAGAGAAACGAAAATAGGGATCTTTCAAAATCGTATCCAGCGGCACGCCATTTTGCATTGCCAACGACGCTTCCATAAAATCCTTGTCAAAGGTTTCCCCATCTATCTCTTCGTAAGTCATCTGATTGTACAAGCTGATCGCATATATACCGCCGCCAATCAAAACAACCAACAGCAAGCCCATCAAAGTCAGCATAGAAATTACGATCGCCAGCTTGAGCTTTTTGCTTATATTCTTCTTCGCCATTCTTTATCCTCCCGGGGTACCATAGATTATGATACGCGCAGTTTATCATAAATCAGTAACATTATACTATCCAATTTCGACAATTTCAATGCGATATTGTGAATGCTATGTAAATATTTCTAAAAACAAAATCAAAGACGGGGCAGATTACTCCACCCTCGTCTTTAATCGCAAGTATCAGTTCAAAACGAATATTTTAGTAAACCGTTCTTCATTCAAAACGCCGAAGGTTCCGTCAATCTCGATAGTCGCAACGTCTGCATATACGTCGTATGCCAAGCTGTCGGAATCCACATCGGATGCTACCTTGGTGCAATCTCCGTTGGGCGTAGCGTAGTACAGTTCGTTGTCCTCGTTGACGAAATACACTCTTCCGTCTGCGGTGACGACGTAATTGATCACGTCGTACTTGATCCGCGTCATCGTCGTCGTATTATTCACGTAGTACAGATTGTTATCCTCGTCCAGAACGTAGATGCATTTACCGTCGGGGGTGCAACCGTAGCTGACGATATCCTCTTCCGAACCGACGAATTCGATCGGCTCAGAGGAAGGCTGGTGAATATTGATCGACCGCAGATTGCCGCTCTTGATGTACATCACGGTAGATCCGTCTCGCAGCATCTTGAGGTCGTCTGCGTTCTTCAAGACGGAGATCTTTTCCGCATCTCCTTGCGTATTGGTCAGATAATAATAATTGTAATCCAAATCTCCGGTATCCGCATTGGATTCTGCGACCAATACTGCAGTTTGTGCAAACGATTCGGTATTATTGTATACGAAAAAGCCGGCTTTGAACGAATAACTGCTTGATTCTTCGGGTGTCAGGAGCATTCCCAACGATCCGTTGGCAACGGCCTTCTTGTCTCCTGCGTGATCCGATAGGTAAACCTTCGTCTTCTCCTCGCTGTTCAAGGCAGAATACATCACCTGAGAACCGTCGCGGTTAAACGCCAGCAACAAGCCGAAATAACTCTGGAATACGCTGCTAAGATCCTCTGTGTCCGCCAGTTTGGTGTCATTGACGTAAAATTTTGCGTCTTTGTAGTAGTATACGTAATTGCCGCCGTCGGAAACCGCAATGATCTCTGCACCCTTTTTCTCATACTTGGTGCCCTTGGCGCCTTCAACACTGAGATAGTATTCCGTTTGTTCGGTTTCTTCGTCTTCTTCGCCGTCAGTCACCTTAACCGTTTTGGCATACGCGACCGTGTTACCGTCGGGCGATACGCAGATGATCTGCGAAACCTCGGAATCGAGCTTGGTCGCCTTTCCGGGGTCACTCAACTGACCAAAATACAGATCGCCGTCAGTCAGGTACACGTAGGTGCTTCCGAAGGGAGAAAGATCGAAGCTTTGTACCTCATCTGCTGCCTTGACGTATTTTTCCTGATTGACCACGTACAGATCACCGTAAACGTAGTCGCCTGCATCCGAATATTCACCCTCCGTCATCCAGATCGCATACAGTCTGTTGTAATCGGTTCGGATCGAGGAGTCCGACATTTCGGCGGTCAGTTTGTCGTCGATCTTCACGGTCTTATCGCCGTTGAAGAGGAAGACCATCTGATCGTCGTCGTTGATCGCCCACTGAATATGATTGCCCTCCGGAACGTTAAACTGATAGGATTCGGAGCCGGTCAGCCAGATGACCAGCGCGACGATTGCCGCGATCAGCACGATGCCGCCGCCGATCAGAACGGGAAGTAGCGGAAACCCCTTCTTGGGCTTTGCCTCGTTTTCGGGAACGGGATTAATTGTATTTTCAGTATCCATAGTATACCTCCGTATAGTTATTATCTGTATTATACACGACAATTTGAATTTTGTCAATGATAAACCCCCATAAATGTGAGATTTTGGGCAAATTGAAGCGTCGTGGTCTTGGCATTCATCGAGAACACGGGAACTGCGTCTCCTGCCAGGGGGATCAATAACGCTGCCGGCTATAATAATGTCAGCAGTTTGCGTTTCATCGTTTGGTTCCTTTCAGCGGCTGAGCCAGCCTTCCGGAAGATCGGTCAGCGGTTCGGGATAACGGACACCCTCGCCGATCTTCGCAAACTCTGCTGCCAGATTGTCGTCCATTTTTCCGGTGGGATCGGGGGATATATTCAGCATGAAGTTGACGTTCATGGGGAAATAGCCCTCCATCTTTCGGAGCGCCCACGCGGCGGGAGCAGGAGCTTTCTCATTGTCTCCGTCCCGCCAGAACCAGGTGGCGGTCAGCTTGTTGCAGGATACGCCGGGGCCGGCAAAGCTGCCTTGAACCTCCTGCCCTGCGGCGTTTTCATAGAATACTACATCCGTATGCGAGATGCCGTCAGATGCGCCGATGTTCATCAACAGGCACCCCGGCTGAATAGACTTGACACAACAATCGATCTCTTCAAAGGGAAGCATTTCAAAAGAAGGTCCGCCCCATGGAGAGCCCCATCCGTCTACCATGATAAAGGGGATCTCACCGTAGCCGGTAAGCAACTCTCTAAGCTGATTTTTGATAAACTGCTTCTGCTCCTGGGTGCAGGATCGGCGACTGATGCCGTGGGTCAGATCGAGGATGGAAAAATACAGACCTGCCACAATTCCCTCTTCACGGAATGCATCCAGATACTCGGCTACCACGTCGGTTCGGTTGGTGCCGTTCTTCACGCAGTGGTCGGTGTAAGCGGACGGCCAAAGGCAAAAGCCCTCGTGATGCTTGGTGGTCAGCGCGGCAAAACGGCAGCCCGCTGCCTTTGCCGCCTTCGCCCAGCCCTTACAATCAAGGTTCGTGGGATTCCAGTCCGCTTCGTTGAAGGGATAGCGACGGGCCTCGTTCCCGTTTTCGTGATCGAATTCCCAGTCGATAATCTCGACGTTGTTATGGAATTGAACCGTGGCACTGTTAAAATGGATAAAGGTGCCCAAGCGCAGATTAATAAAGTCTTTTTGTAAAGTTTCAAGTTTTTTCATAAAGGTTCTCCTATATCATTCCTTACCCCTGCCAAGGCTCGCGAGCCTTGGGCGCGTTCTTCACCTGCTCGGCTTGCAGCTGTGCTTCGTAGGTGTTTTTGTAATACCCCTGCTTATCCTTGTACAGGTACAGCTTACCGTCGTCCATCATGTAGATCTTGTCGGCCTTTTCGGCGATGGTCATATCGTGGGTGACCATGATCATGGTCATGCCCATCATCTTGCGGGTCTCCAGGAGCAGCTCCAGAACCTCGTCGGCGTTTTTGCGATCGAGATTGCCGGTAGGCTCGTCGGCAAACAGCACCTGCGGACGGTTGATCAGCGCCCGAGCAATGGCCACTCTCTGCTGCTGACCGCCCGACAGCTCACTGGGCAGATGACCGAGACGGTTTCCGATCCTCAGCGACAGGATCAGCTTCTTCAGCGTCTCCTGATACTGGTGGTCGGGCTTATTGCACATCACGGTGGGCACCAGAATATTCTCCAGTGCGGTAAACTGGGGGATCAGATTGTGCTTTTGGAATACCATACCGGTAAACTCGCCCCGGAATCGGGAGAGCTTGTCGGGAGAAAGCTTGGTAATATCGGTACCACGAATGGTGACGCTGCCGAAATTCGGTCGATCCAGCCCTGCCAGCAAATTGAGCAGCGTAGACTTACCGGAGCCGGAAGTGCCCATGATCGCCAAAAACTCGCCGTCCTCCACCTTGAGAGAGACGTGATTGACTGCAGTGACAACCGAATCGTATTGCTTATACTGACGAATCAGATCCACCGCTTCCAGAATATATTTACTCATTGACAGATTCCTCCTGACGCGAAGGCTCACTCGGCCCCCGATGGAGGGGAGAGCCATGTTTTTTGTAAGTAAAATACGGGATCATCGTGCTGACAAAGCCGCATAGTGCGCAGACCGCAATGCCGATCAAATAGGCAAGGACGGGAAGGCGGAACGATGCCAGCATATCGCCGCCGATAAAGATCGTGACGTATCCGATCACGCGATGAATGACCCACGATACGGGCAGTGCAAGCAATGCAAAGATCCCCGCACTAACGCCGGCATACAGAAGCGCGTCCTGTACGAACAGCTTTCGAATACCGTCCAGCGGCGCACCGATGGACAGATATAATTCAAACTCGCCACGGCGCTTGTAGTAAAACAGGATCTGCGAGATCAGCCACACGATAGTGCATACCAACAACAATACTACGGCAAACAGTGTAAATACACCGGAATAATTCTTATTTTCATCGATCTGCCTTGAAAGACGGGCGTGCAAATCAATCACGGACAGATCGTCGTACACCAGTGACGCCTTCCGAAGCCACTCGTAGATCTCTGCTTCTTCTTCTTCAGTGATCCCTGATTCCGCATAGATCTCCACGCTTTCGTACAAGGGCGCATAGCCGGTAACCGCCTCAAAGTCGTCGGAATTAAAGAAGATCGACCAATTTTCCTCGGTGGGCATATCGCTGATGATCGCCCCAATGGTGTATTCGGTATATTCAAAATTGCACTGCTTGAGATAGGCAAGCAGGATCTTGTCCGCATCGGTCACGTACAGCATTTCTTGTTCCACCAATACTGCCGCTCTGATCGGCTCTGCTACCTTGGCAATATAGATCACGTCACCAATCTCCCAGTCAAACTGCACGGCGCCCATGAAGCTGTCGGTCACGGCAATGGTGTTCGGCTCGTTCAATACCGATTCCAGCGAGCCCTCGACGTCGTAGCCCAGATATTCGAAGGACGCGATGATCTCTTCATCCAGCGACTGATAATCCACGTTGATCTGATACCGCCAATCTACGCCGTTGCTGCTCAGGCTGACCCCGCCTGCCCCGAATTTCGTTGCAGATTCGTCAAAGCGGACGTGGGAACGAATTCCGCGAGCAGGATAGTAGCATTCCTTCAAAACCGTTCCCAAATAGGGCATTTCGGAAAAGATCCGACTCATCTCTTCGGTATAACCGTACAACGAGTAATCGATAAAAACCGTCTCTTCCTCCTCTACCGATCCAACGTCCGAAGAAGACTCCGACTCCCCATCGTCCCCGTTTGAATCTGCAGTTTGATCATTTCCGGAAGTCTCCTCAAATTCTGAGGAATCGGCATTTTGATCATCTTCCTCCGATTGCGATAGGTAAGAAGGCACGTAAAAATCAACCTGATACAGCGGTCTGGGGGTGTCCAGCATTCGCTGATAGCAATCGCCTACCGTAATCAAAGCGACAAAGAGCATAGCAAAGGACAGCGCGGTGGCAAACAAACGCAACATATACTTGCCAAACCGCCCGAAGGACAGTCTGCCGATACCGCCCGGGAAGGTTGCCCCCACTAGCGACGTGGAATGACGGGGCGAGCGGATCAGATTGGAGTTATCGTCGGCGATCAGATGCCGAACGGGCGGCTTGCGGGAGACCGCCTTGATGCTGGCAAAAACCGAGATCCCTACGGTCAGGAGCGAGATCAGAAGCGTCAGCAAGCATCCTGCGATGCTGACGGAAAAGTCCAATCCCGACTTTTGAAACAGACTCCAGCAGATCAGATTGGCAACGCCCACGGCAGGCAGCCAGGTGAACAGCGCCGCCCAGATCATCTCCCAGACAGAGGTACGGAAGAGTCGCAGGAAGTTAGCACCGAAGGACATATACACACCGTAGGTAAACTTATAGTGATTGGTCATAATCGTATGCAGTACCCAGACCGCCAGTGCCCCCAGCACCACCACCAGCGTCAGCTGGAGGATCAGCACGGCACGATTGGCCACCTGCTCCAACCGATACGAAAGAAGCAGCGTTTGCGACTCCTCGTACGGTCCTTCTGCAGAAATAGCGGCTTGATACTGATTCCGAAAAGATCGGTAGGACGCTTCCACATCCCCTTCCAAGCGGATATACAAATCGTACTGACGCAACGCGCCATTCTCGGTCTGCGTAATATCCGCTCCCAGAAGTGTGAATATTTCCTCCCCCTCCTCCTGATCCATATCAATATTATGAAGGATAGCGCGCTGAGTCTCATTACAACCCAAAAGCTTCAAATGGTAAAGCTCCCCGTTGGGTGCTCGGTACTCGGACTCCAGATAGGATAGCTGGGTACGGTCGTTATTGGAGTAGAGGGTCAGGATACTGCAAAACAGTCCCTGCAGCAGAAACAAAACTGCAAAAAAGCATATGAATCGGGGAAATTCAAATCTGATCGTTTTTAAGGATAGCTTTACGTCCCGCTTAACGGTATCAAGTAGTTTCATCTTGGTCCTTTCATGAACAAAAGATCGGAGCGGTCGAGACTGCTCCGATCTTTTCAGACCTTACGGTCATGACTACGGTTATTTATTCCACCTTAACGCTGTAGTTAGGCGCTTCTTTGGTGATGTTGATGTCGTGAGGATGGGACTCGCGCAGACCGTTGCCGGTGATACGGATGAACTTGCCGTTCTCCTTCAGCTCGGGAATGGTCTCAGTGCCGCAGTAGCCCATACCGGAGCGCAGACCGCCCATCAGCTGATAGATGGTGTCGGACAGCGGTCCCTTGAAGGGTACGCGACCTTCTACACCCTCGGGAACCAGCTTCTTGGTTCCGGTCTGGAAGTAGCGATCCTTGCTTCCCTTTTCCATTGCGGCGATGGAGCCCATGCCGCGGTAGACCTTGAAGGAACGTCCCTGATAGATCTCGGTCTCTCCGGGAGACTCCTCACAGCCTGCGAACAGCGAGCCGATCATAATGACGTCAGCACCTGCGGCAATCGCCTTGGGCAGGTCGCCGCTGTACTTGATGCCGCCGTCGGCGATAACGGGAACGCCGTATTCCTTAGCAACCTCGTATACGTCGTTAATAGCAGTGAGCTGAGGCACACCGATACCGGCTACCACACGGGTAGTACAGATAGAACCGGGGCCGATACCGACCTTTACCGCGTCGGCACCCGCCTCGATCAGATCGCGGGCAGCCTCTGCAGTTGCGATATTACCGGCAATCACCTGACAGTCGGGGAAAGCGGCCTTAACCTTCTTCAGGCACTCCATAATATTCCGAGAGTGACCGTGTGCGCTGTCCAGTACCAGGAAGTCAGCACCGACTGCAAGCAGAGCACCTGCACGATCCAGTACGTCAGCAGTTACGCCGATGGCAGCGCCGCAGATCAGTCTTCCCTTTTCATCCTTAGCGGAGTTGGGATACTTCTGCGCCTTTTCAATGTCCTTGATGGTGATCAGACCTCTGAGAGTAAAGCTGTCGTCCACCAGAGGAAGCTTTTCGATCTTGTGCCGGGACAGGATCGCCTCTGCGTCGTCCAGCGTAGTGCCCACGGGAGCGGTCACCAGATTCTCGCAGGTCATCACGTCGCGGATCTTCATGTTGAAGTCCTTCAGGAACCGCATATCGCGGTTGGTGATGATGCCTACCAGATGCTTGTCGCCGTCGCAGATCGGCACACCCGACACCTTGTATTTGCCCATCAGCTCGTCCGCTTCGTAAACGAAATTATCGGGATGGAGATAGAAGGGATTGGTAATGACACCGTTTTCGGAGCGCTTAACACGCTCGACCTGATCAGCCTGCTGCTCGATGGTCATGTTCTTGTGGATAACGCCTACGCCGCCTTCTCGCGCAATGGCGATCGCCAATCTGGACTCGGTAACGGTGTCCATTGCCGCGCTCATCAGGGGGATGTTCAGCGTGATCTTCTTGGTCAGGTGCGTTTCCAATTTTACGGTGTTGGGAAGCACTTCGCTCTTCTGAGGAACCAGAAGAACGTCGTCAAAGGTAATACCTTCTCTTGCAAACTTATCGCTCATATAAGCTCTCCTTGTCTTTCAAAAATCTTCTGCCGGTGATGCCGGATGGGAAAACAAATATATTTGTTCTATTATAAAATATTTCGCTATTTTTGTCAATAGAAAATCGAAAGTCTATCGAAAAAAATCTGATATTTTTTCGAGGCGTTTTTACAGCAAAATGCCGAAGCACTCTGCCAGCTCTGCGGTCGTGGCAACGATGCGGTCCGCACCGCAGGCTTTCAGGAAGTCGGCGTCTCTGAAGCCCCACTCTACGCTGATCGCCTCCATCCCCGCGTTGCGGGCGGTCTGTAGATCCACCTCCGAATCGCCGATATAGATCGCCTCAGAAATCGGCGTGTTCAGCTGACGGCACACCTCGAAGACCGAATCGGGCGCGGGCTTTCGCCGAAGATCTTCCCGCTCGCCCACCGCCGCGTCAAACAGACCGTCGAACCAGATCTTGCACAGATCCTGCACCGCAAAATCGGCTTTGTTGGAGACCACCGCGGTCAAATAGCCTGCCCTTCGCAGAGCGGCGATCACTTCGGGGATGCCCTCGTAGGGGCGGGTATTGTCGTTGCAATGCAAAGTATAATGCGGAAGAAATGCAGCATGTACACCTGCAATCTGCTCTTGGGTTGCACCGTCAGCTACACCGCGTTCGATGAGTTTGCCGATACCGTTGCCAACGAATCTGCGTACCTCATCCAAAGTTCGTTCGGGCATATCGTTGGCAGTCAGCGCAAAATTCAAACTATTCTTCAGATCCTCCAGCGTGTCCAGGATGGTGCCGTCCATATCGAATACGATCAATTTGATCATTTGATTTACCTCTTTTGTTTTCGTTTCCTTTATTGTACAATGAAACGTCCCGTCTGTCAAGTCCGTTTTTCAAAAAGCCGAAAGCCCCAACGGATGGGAATCGTTGGGGATCGGTATGATCTACGCTTTTTCGATAATGGTAATCTGAGAAGGAGCAATGCCTGCCTGCTCCCACACGATCTCGGTGATCTGCGAAAGCTGTGAGGGGAGCAGTCCGTCGCTGCGGACGATGACGGTAGCCGCGCTGTTGCTGACCACCGCAACGCATTCCTCGAAGCCCTTCGCCTTCAGCAGGGTCTCGATATTCGCTTCGTTCTCGATATCCAGCGCCATTTGCTCGATGGCTGCGTAGGCCTCGGCCTTGGCGTCCTCGGTAGCGTCGGCGCTGGCGGTGATCTGATTCAGAACCTCCATCGCCTCGTCCCGTGCGCGGGAGCGGTCAATGGCCGCCATTGCAAAATACGAATCTTCGCCGTTCTCCACGCCGGTATCGGTATTATTCCCCTGTTGATCGCCCGACTCTACGGCTCCCGAGGTGTAGTACGAGGGATCGTAGTCTTCGTCGGAAGCATCGGAGAACAATGCCCAGTTGAGCCAGACCGCACCGCCGATCAGCAGCACCGACCCTATCACCATCAGATTGCGCTTAAGATTTTTCTTCAGTGCCGCGCCCAGCTTGCCAAACCCCTCTTTGACGGGAACCAACTTGTTCTCGCTCTTTTCTGATTTCATCAGTTTCATGTAAATTTCCTCCCGATTAATCGTTGTACTGGATTATACGCCCGATGGCAGGAAAATATTACCCTTCGCTGACAAAAATTCGGTGAGTGGGCAGCTCCAAAAGTGCTGACAGCAGAGAGATGATCTCCTGCTGTCGTCGGGAAGAGCTGCCTCCCTTGCAGATGACCGCGACGCCTTTGACCTTCGGTGCGATCCGAGAGAGGGTTACCGTTCCCTGTCCTCCGTCCGACTCCCGAACGGTAAGGTATTCGCCGCCCTCTCCCGCAAGCTCGTCTGAATAGCTCTGCTCCAGCGTCAGCATTACGTGAACGTCGGAAACACCGTCCAGGCGTGCGATCATTTCCTCTAAACGTGCAGCCAGCTCTTTTTCATACGCTTCGAAGGAAAAGGCTTCTTCAGCGGTCGTTTGCAATTCGTCTTCCTCGCTCCGTCCGCCAAGAAACAGAAGCATCCCCCCGGCGGCCAGTCCCAACAGCAGGATGCCCAAGCCCTTCACTGCACGCAAACGGGTCAGTATTTCCTTCATTCCGAATCCCCTTCCGATACTATAGTTACCGCCACCGGACAGTCCAACGACTCCGACAGATAGCGTTGGATCTCTCCAGCGTTACACTCAGACCGAATCGTCAGATCCACCTGATAGATGGTTATGGCAGACAGATCGCTCAGATCCAGCGTCAGCTTGACGGCAACAGACTCGCGGGATAACCCGTACCGATGCGCCACAAGATCCCCTATCTGCTGACTCATCGTTCGGCCAATCTCCCCCATTATCTCCTCCTGTGGCTCCGATTCCTGCTCCTGCTGATAGGACTCGAGCGCCGACAGCTCCTCTGCCAGCTCTTCTGCGAGTGAGGTCAATGGGATCGTCAACAGCACAAGGAGCGCAAGTCCCGCTACGTAGCGAAGATACGCACGGTAACGGGAATCGGAGATACGAAGGATCAACGACGCTACCAGTGATGCCAGCATTGCGGTCAGTAAATAACTTTTCAAGGCTTCCATTCGTTTCCCCGTTTCTATCCCAGTGCCGAAGCGGAGTGGATCAGCACGCCCAACATAATCAAGTAAAACACGCCGAACATCAACAGAACGCTGATCAAAAATCCGATCAGCTTATCGGCTTCTTCAAATAGCGGCTTCAGTTTTCCGGCATCCAGCAGCTCAGCAGCAGTCCCTGCCAAAGAAAGACCGTATTTAGCCGCAAAAAGTGTGCATATCGGTGCTAACAGGCTTGCCAACAGACCCAACAGCCCGACCAGTCCTGCCGTGCTCTTGACCAGTGACAGTGAAGTCGCCACCGTGCGAAGCGTATCGTTGAACAGACCTCCGATCATTGGCACTATGTTAGACGCGGCAAATTTGATCCCCCGCATAGACAAGCTGTCAGCGGAAGCAGAAAGCGAGGTTTGAAAGGACAAAATCAGCGTGATCACCGTCATGAACAGCACCAGCAAGGTGGTGACGATCCTTCTGAGAAACGAAAGGATCGGGCGAAGATTCAGCTCAGGAGAGGCACAGCTCAGTATCGTACCGCCAAAGGATATCTGCATCAACGGAAAGAACATCGAATAACAGAGCTTTTCGGTCACGGTAAGCAACAGACCCATCCACGTAGATCCCGCCAGCGCAACGCCGCCG
>CAZFJJ010000003.1:0-23356 GCA_964519075.1 uncultured Lachnospiraceae bacterium | reverse complement strand
TTGATTGATTAAAAGCCGCCCGAAGGGACTACCTGCTCTATCGCAGGTGTCCCTTTGGATCGCTTTTTTTGTGTAAAAGTTGATTTATCTTCTCTTGTGGTTGATTCTGCGGACTCTGTCCACGTCCATCTTGGGATTGCGATCCATATCCAGAAGTCCGTTGACCTCCTGGAAGACGTCGGTGAGCTGGGTGTAGCAGTAACCGCAGAAGTAATCGCAGTTCTTGAAGCCCATGGTGATGTCCTCGAAGCGCTGGAAGAACTTCTCCTCGTCGTTCTCGGCGCCGCCGTAGCCCCAGTTCGCGCCGTGCTTGTCCTTGGCCAGCGCAATTCCGCCGTACTCGGTCATCATCATCGGCTTGCCGGCAAGGTCGTAGCCGTCTGCAACAACGGTGCGGAAGCCGTTGGGAATACCGCTCAGGATGCCCTCGGTGGACTTGTATTCGGGAGACAGATCGCGGGTGAAGGAAGCGTAATCGTGCACGGTAACGATGTCGGTCTGAGGATTCTCCCAGCCGTCGTTGGAGGAGACGATACGGGTCTTGTCCAGCGCGTGGATCATGTAGTAGAGCGAATCGGTGAACATCTGCTGCTCGGGATGCACCTTGACTTGATAAATACCCCAGGACTCGTTCATGGGAACCCAGGTGATGATGCAGGGGTGGTTGTAGTCACGCTTGATGGCTTCCATCATATCGCGGTAGCAGTTGCGCTTCATGGTGTCGGTGAAGCGGTAAGCGGAGGGGAGCTCCTCCCAGACCAGCAGACCCATGCAGTCCGCCCAGTACAGGTAACGGGGATCCTCGAACTTCTGATGCTTGCGGGCGCCGTTGTAGCCCAGGGCGATGGTCAGCTCGATGTCCTTCTTCAGCGCCGCGTCGGTGGGAGCGGTCAGAAGACCGTCGGGCCAGTAGCCCTGATCGAGAATGAGTCTCTGATACAGCTCGTGGTTGTTGATGTAGATTCTGCCGCCCTCGCACTGAATCTTTCTCATACCGAAATAAGTGGAAAGGGTGTCTACTGCTTCGCCATCCTCGCAGAGAGTGAGGGTCAGATCGTAGAGATTGCCGCATCCAACGTCCCAGCATTCGAAGCCTTCCAGACGCTTGTGGTCGTGGGGGAAACAAACGATGGTGTCTACACGGTTTTCAATAGCAGCGATGGTGAGAGAGGTAACAAACTTGCCTCGGTAGGTGACGTCCAGCTTCAGAGTACCGTTCTTAGGAGTAGCGGACAGAAGTGCCTCTACCTTGAAGCAAGCGTTGTCGTAATCGGGGGTGATACGCACGTCCTCGATATACTTCTTGCCCACGGCCTCCAGCCATACGGGCTGCCAGATACCGCTGCTGGGGGTGTACCAGCACTCGAAGGGCTCGGGACGGTAGGACTGCTTACCGCGAGGATACTCGGTGGAGAGGGTATCCTCACAGCAAACGGTGAGCTGATACTCTACATCCCGATCCATGGTAAGGTGGGTGATGTCGAAGCTGAAGGGAGTATAGCCGCCCTCGTGCTCGCCGATAAAGTGACCGTTAAGCCAAACCTTTGCCTTGTAGTCGACTGCGCCGAAGTGGATCAGCACGCGCCGGTCGGCAAACTCAACAGGCACCTTGAAGGTGCGGGTGTACCAAACGAAATCGGAATGACGCCGGTCATTAATACCCGACAGTTCGCACTGGTAAACGTAAGGAACGGTGATCTTCAAATCGAAAGCAGACTTATACATCCAGCCCCGGTCGATGCCAACGCCGTCCTCGTCAAAGGCGAAGTCCCACTGACCGTTGAGGCAGAGCCAGTTTTCGCGGACACGGTCGGGGCGGGGATACTCTCCGCGGGGGAGATCTTTGTAATCCTTCATGGGGGAATCCTCCAAATATTTTAGTTGATTTTATGATACCATATCCGGTATGATTTGTCAATATCTACGATGAAATAAAATAATCCGGGATTCGTATGCCGCCGCAGGAAGATCCGGGCGATTGACACGAACCGTTCCCCCCGGCGAAGACCGTCGGAAGGAGAGGAGCACCTACCCGGTGCTGCCAACGTCGGGGATGTCCTGCGTTTGGTCTCAGATGCTGTTTTTCTCCAGCCATGCGTCCAGCTCGGCGGTGATCGCCTTCAGGGTGCCTTCCTTCAGCGGAGAGTTGAGACCTACCGCTTCGATGAGCCCTACGAAGGTCTTGGTACCGCCCAGCTTCACAAATTCCAGATACTTCTCCCAGGCGTACTTTGCATCCTGCAGGTGGAGTGAGAAGAACTCCAGCGACATGGCCTGCGCCATGCAGTAGTCCAGATAGTAGAAGGGATAGAGGTAAATGTGCAGCTGTCTCTGCCAGCCTGCGCCTCTGCCGTAGAAGGGGACGCCTTCCATATCCAAATAGGGACGGTAGATCTTCTCCAGCTTCGCCCACTCGGCGTTACGCTCCTCGGGGGTCAGCTCGGGTTTGGAATAGATGATCTCCTGGAAGTGATCCACCATGGTACCGTAGGGCAGGAAGATCAGCGCGTCCTCCGCATGGGACTGGGCGTACTTGGCAGTATCCTCCTTGAAGAAGAGGTGATGCCAGGGCGAGGTCAGGAACTCCATGGACATAGAATGGGTCTCGCAGCCTTCCATGGAAGGCTGACGGCTCATGGACCAAGGGATGGTGCGATAGGACACGAATGCCGCGAAGGCGTGACCCGCCTCGTGGGTCAGCACGTCTACGTCGCCTGCAGTGCCGTTGAAATTGGAGAAGATAAAGGGCACCTCGTACTCGGACAGCTCAGTGCAGTAGCCGCCGGGAGCTTTCCCCTCCTTAGCCAGCACGTCGAACAGATCCATTTCGAACATCTTGTCAATGAACTCGGCGGTCTCGGGGGACATTTCGGTGTACATCTGACGGCCTGCGGCCAGAATCTCCTCGGGCGTACCCTTGGGGGTGGGGTTGCCGTCCGGGAAGACGAAGCCGTTGTCGTAGAACTTGAAGTCAGCAACGCCGATGCGCTTCTTCTGGCGGGCTTTGATTTTGTCAACTACAGGGACGACGTCCTCGATGATCTGCCGGCGGAAGGTTGCAACCTCGGGCAGACCGTAGCAATTGCGCTGACGGCGGAGATAGCCCAGTGGGACGAAGTTGTCAAAGCCCAGCTTCTTGGCTTGCTCGGTGCGGTTCTTCACCAGTTTATCGAAGATCTCGTCGAACTTCTCCCGGTTGGCATCGAAAAAGCTTGCCTGCGCCTCCACCGCGGCTTTGCGGACGGCGCGGTCGGGCGACTGGGTATAGATGCCCAGCTGCGCTACAGTCAGCTCCTTGTCGTCGAAGGGAATTTTAGCGGAAGCATAGAGCTTCTGGTATTCGGAGGTGAGGGCGTTCTCCTCCTGCATCAGCGGGATGATCTCGGGGGAGAAGGACTTGATAGCCATCTCGGTGTTGATAAAAGTGACCTCGCCCAGCTCCCGTTCCAGTTCGGCACGGAAGGGAGACTGCACCATCGCCAGCGACAGCAGCTGGGATTTCTCGGCGATCAGCGGTCCAACCTGATCGTAGTAGGCTTTTTCGCCCTCGTAAAAGGCGTCGCGGGTGTCCACCGAGTTGCGGATGGATGCGATGGTCGCCATAGTGCCGAATTTGGAGCTGACCCTCTCCACGTCGCGCAGCACGTCCAGCTGCTCTTTGGCAGAGGCGGCGTCGGCAAACCGCCGGGCAGCAGCGGTCAGATCGGCAAGCAGTGCGTCCACGTCGGGACGCTCGTAGGGCATTTCGCAAAATTTCATGGTTAGATCCTTTCTTGGAGACACTTCCGAAGGAAGTGTCTCCCTTAACCTCCAAAGAACTTCTCTTCGGCAAAATTGCGATGCAATTTTGCGGGGATGGGTTTGGGGCTTGTTGATTTGTAGTATTATTTTACCATACGGCGACGGAGAATGCAAGAGAATGGGAGAAAATCGCAGGATTTTTTATAAAAAAGTGATTGACAAACGGCTCTCCCTCATGTACAATAGGAGAGCAATCTTTCCTATCTCGTTTGAAAGGAACGCTACTATGGGTTCTGTACATATACCCGCCTCGGAGCTGGCGACCACCCGCAACTTTGCGCCCGAGCCCGAAAAGTCGGTGCCCGGACTGGACTTTACCGTGGACACCGACAGGATGCTCTCCTTGGCGATCCGCATCTCTGCCGTAATGCTGGAATCGGGTGCCGAGATCCACAGAGTAGAGGACACCCTCACCCGCATCTGCCGTGCCTACGGCGCACAGGAGGTGCAGGCCTTCTCTATCCCTTCGCTGGTGGCCGCTACCGTCACCATGCCCGACGGCTACCACAAGACCGAGATCCATCGGATCACCTCCATCTCCAACCGCTACGACGTGCTGGAGAATCTCAACGCCCTCTCCCGTCGCATCTGCGCCAACCCCATCCCGCTGGATGAGCTGGGGCGCGAGGTCGAGAAAGCGCTGATCCCTAATCGGCGACCCAAATGGTTGATTTTGCTTTGCGGCATCGTTGCCGCCGCAGGCTTCGCCCTCTTCTTCGGCGGCGACTGGCGGGACGCGCTGGCCGCCCTTCCCGTGGGCGCGCTGATCACTCTGCTGGACATGACCAAGCCCGCTAAGCTCCACGCGCTGGCCTTCACCGTACTGGTGTCGGTAGCCGCGGGTCTGCTCTGCATTCTCACCGCCGCCGTGGGACTTGCTTGCCACATCGACAAGGTGATGATCGGCGGTATCATGCTGCTGATCCCCGGTCTGTCCTTCGGCACCTCCATCCGCGAGCTGCTCTGCGGCGACATCATCGCCGGCTCTTTGCGGATGATCCAGGCTCTGCTGACCGCCGTCTGCATCGCCGCAGGCTTTGCGGTGGCGATCCTGATCGGAGGGGGGTGGCTGCTGTGACTATGGATGAACTCCTCCCTATCCTGTGGACTACCGTAATCATTGCAGCCAGCACGCTGATCTACGCCGTCCTGATGCGGGTCAAGCTCCACCATCTGCCCGAGATCGGCATCGGCGCAGGCATGACCTACCTGATCTTCGCCCTGCTGGATCACTTCGGATGGTCGCTGATCCTCTCCAACGCAGTAGCCGCTTTAGCCGCTACGATCTACGGCGAGGTCATGGCGCGCCTTCAAAAAGCCCCCGTTTCCATCTACTCCATCCCCTCTATCATCCCGCTGGTTCCCGGCGGCAGCCTCTACTACACCATGGCCGCCCTGATGAACGGCGACAACGCCGAATTCATGCGCCGCGGCTCGGACACTCTCATGATCGCCCTGGGTATCGCCATCGGTATCATCTCGGTCTCGGTCATTGAAGTCTTCTTACCCAGACCGGGGTTTCGGAAGAAGTAAATAGGCTTATAGGAACAAATCCCGACCGCTCGGTCGGGATTTGTTCCTATTTCAGTTCAGCGGAGAATGTAGCAGAAACGTTTTTGTATATCACAGAGGGAGAGAATGTGGAAATCGTTTCTCTTTTTTCTCTTACTTTCTGTGTGAACAGAAAGTAAGCAAAGAATCATTTCAGGGGGGAGAAGGGAACCCAGGTTCCCTATCTCCCCCTAAAAGTACCCCCCTGTTACCCTCCTGATGGGCAAGAGCGGTTGTGTATGCAGTTAAGGTATAGTTTGCACAAAAGAGTGTTGTATCGTGCGCTAAGGGGAAATCTGTACCCGTGGGATAGTTGGACAAACCCACGGGAACAAAACTTGATTCGGAGTGATGCAGTACACCCAGCTGTACTGCACGAATACTCTGTTGAATACAGAAACGATTATGCCCATGGAGCGCAAAGTTCTGCATAGCGGAACTTTATGGCGCGACCCACGGGGGTGACTTTTAGGGGGCGGAGCCCCATAAAATGGTTCTTTGCACACTTTCTTTCCACAAAGAAAGTGTGAGAACAGCAGATATAATTCAAATCCCGACCGCTCGGTCGGGATTTGTTCCTATACAATGATGCTCCCGTATTTTGCCAGCGGAAAATATTGCCGCCTACAAAAATAAAATTACCGCTCCGAATTTTTCTTGTTCGGAGCGGTTTGTTTATCCCACCCGACGAGCATTCGTCGGGCTTTTCAGAAGTTCTTGAAGGGGATTGTCGTTGCATACGCAACGACGGGGAACTTCTTTCAAGAAGTTCCCCTAAGCGTCACTCCAGACTCAAAATATACTGCATGGCGATTCTGCCGGAGAAGCCCGAGTGGCGGACGCTGAAGGTGCGAGCGCCGTCCAGAAGCTCCTTCCGATCCATTTCTATGCCGTGGAGACGGGCAAGATGGAGCACCATTTCAAAGTACTCGTCTTGGGCGGGCTTGCCGAAGCGCACCTGGAGTCCGAAACGGTCGGAGAGGGAGATCTTCTCCTGGATGGACTCGTCGCGGTGGATGTCGCCGCCGCCTTCTCGGTCGGAGAAGGTCTCCTTGATAAGATGTCGGCGGTTGGAGGTGGCGAAGATCAGCATATTGGCGGGACGCTCCTCCAGTCCTCCCTCGATGGCGGCCTTCAGGTACTTATACTCGATCTCGAAGTCCTCGAAGGAGAGGTCGTCCATATAGATGGCAAAGTGATAATTCCGTCGTCGGATGGTGTCGATGACCTTGGACAGATGCACGAACTGATATTTCTGCACCTGGATCATACGGAGTCCGTCGGGGTAATAGCGGTTCAGCAGTGCCTTAATACAGGTGGATTTTCCGGTTCCTGCGTCGCCATAGAGCAGCATATTGTTGGCGCCCCGCCCTTCCAGAAAGGCGACGGCGTTGGAGATCACCTGCTCCTTTTGCAGATCGTAGCCCCACAGGTCGTCGAAGCTGACCTTGCGAAAGTGAGAGACCGGCGTGATCTCCCCCTCCTCGGAGAGGTAGAAGGCACGGTGGAGTCCGAACGCGCCTACACCGTAGCGGGCGTAGTAGGAGAGGACGGTGTTGAAGAAGCCCTCCTTCCCTGCCGTACGCAGGTCGGCGGCAAGCGCGGCGGCGACGGCACCCACCTCACCGTCGGCATCCTCAGCGGTATCCATGGGGACGAAGTCCAGCCCGTAGGGGGCGGAGAGGTCAAAGTATAGGTCGGCCAGTTCAGCAAGATCGGCTTTGGCAAATTGGGCAAGACTGCCGGCGGTATTGACGGAAACGCACTTGCGCTCGCAGGAGAGGGAGAATGGATTTTCGTCGAAGAGCAGCAGCCACGCGATGGCAGACTGGCGGATGGGTCCCGCCATCCGATAGCGTTGACAGAGAGACAGCAGATCGCTGAGACGGTCGGGAGAGGTGAGATAAGCGTATTCGGGATTTTTTCCGTAGAGTAGCATAGGAAGTTCCTTTCGGGGGAGTCGTCCCCGGGCGAGAGATCAGATTGTGTTGCATTATAGCACAGAATCTTCCACTTGTCAATAAAATTCACAAAATCCCCTTGTCAAGGGGATTTTTGTGTGGTATAATGTAAAGAATGATAGTAGGTCTATCATTACATTATCATAAAAGGAGTGTCAAACCGTATGAAGCTGTATGAGTCCGGCGAAGATTATCTCGAAGCCATTCTGCGTCTGTCCCGAACCCACGCAACTGTGCGGAGCGTGGACGTTGCCGCCGAACTGGGCTTCTCCAAACCCAGCGTCAGCGTTGCCATGAAGCATCTGAGAGAGGGCGGGCTGGTGGTCACCGAAGCAGACGGCAGTCTAAAGCTGACCCCCGAGGGGCTTGCTATCGCCGAGCGAGTCTGGGAACGCCACAGTGTCCTCACTTCCCTCTTCACCCGTTTAGGCGTTTCCCCCGAGGTGGCAAGAGCCGACGCCTGCAAGATCGAGCACGATCTGTCCGAGGAGACCTTTGAGAAGATCAAAGCCTTCGTCGCCACCCTGAACGAGACGGCTGACTGACGCAGATCCCCTATTACCAAGACACAAAAGGATATATAATTATGCTGGAATTCCAAAACGTTTCCTTTGCCGCAGGGGATGCCGATATCCTGCGGAACGTAAGCTTTTCGGTAAGCGAACGCTTCGTTGCGGTCACCGGTCCCAACGGAAGCGGCAAATCTACCATTGCCAAGCTGATCGCCGGCATTTACACCCCTACGTCGGGCAAGATTCTGCTGGACGGCGTGGACATCACCGACCTTTCCATCACCGAGCGCGCGCGGATGGGCGTTTCCTTCGCCTTCCAACAGCCTGTTCGCTTCAAGGGACTGACCGTCAAGGATCTGATCTCTCTGGCAGCAGGTACCGAGAACGGCAAGAAGATCTCCGCCGCCGCGGCCTGCGCCTACCTCTCCGAGGTGGGGCTCTGCGCCCGGGAATACATCGACCGCGAGGTGAACGCTTCCCTGTCGGGCGGCGAGCTCAAGCGCATCGAGATCGCTATGACCATGGCACGGGGCAGTAAGCTGACCGTCTTCGACGAGCCCGAGGCGGGCATCGACCTGTGGTCCTTCAACAACCTGATCGACGTCTTCCGCAAGATGCACGACAAGACCAAGGGTAGCATCATCATCATCTCCCATCAGGAGCGGATTTTGGACATCGCCGACAAGATCATCGTGGTCTCGGGCGGCAAGATCGCTGCTATGGGCGAGAAGAGCGAGATCCTGCCCGAGCTGCTCAAGGGAAGCGGCGGCTGCCGCTTCACCGCACCCCGAAAGGAGGAGGCGTAATATGGCACTGGATCCCATTCAACTGGAGCTGTTAAAGCAGGTGGCGGGGCTGCACGAGGTTCCCCAAGGCGCGTACAGTCTGCGCATCAACGGCGCGCTTCACGGCAAGAACTCCTCCGAGAACATCACCATCGAGAAAAAGACCGACAAGCCGGGCATTGACATCTACATCAAGGCAGGCACCAAGAAGGAGAGCGTCCACATCCCCGTGATCCTCTCTCAGGCGGGCATTTCCGAGCTGGTTTACAACGACTTCCACGTCGGCGAGGGCGCTGACGTGACCATCGTTGCGGGCTGCGGCATCCACAACGGCGGCAGCGAGAAGTCGGAGCACAGCGGCATCCACGCCTTCTACCTTGCCAAAGGCGCAAAGGTGAAGTATATCGAAAAGCACTACGGCTCGGGCGACGGCAACGGCGAGCGGATCATGAACCCCACCACCGAGGTCTACATGGACGAGGACTCCTACATGGAAATGGAGACCGCCCAGATCAAAGGCGTGGACTCCACCGACCGCACCACCAAGGCAGAGCTGGCCGCTCACGCTACGCTGGTGATTCACGAGAAGCTGATGACCCACGGTAAGCAGTTTGCAAAGACCACCTTTGAGGTGGCTCTCAACGGCGAGGGCAGCGGCACCCACGTCGTTTCTCGCGCGGTGGCGAAGGACGACAGCCGTCAGGTGTTCCTCTCCAAGATCCACGGAAACAACCGCTGCTCGGGTCACACCGAGTGCGACGCCATTCTGATGGACAACGCCGTCATCTCCGCAATCCCCGAGATCTCCGCTTCCCATGTGGACGCCGCTCTCATCCACGAGGCCGCTATCGGCAAGATCGCCGGCGAACAGCTGATGAAGCTGATGACTCTGGGTCTTACCGAACAGGAAGCCGAGGAGCAAATCATCAACGGATTTTTGAAGTAAGCAAGGACGCTGTCCCTTGCCCCACGGCAGAAACCGTCTTGAAAGAAGGTTCCTGCACCTCCAAGAACTTTAACAAACGCGCTCCGAATGACGGATCACGATGATCCGCCGTTCGGAGCGTTTCTCATTCATTTGACGTTCAGATCTTCTCCGTACGGAAGGCAAGACCCACTTCGTCGGCGGGGATCGCCCGAAGAAGCTTGGAAAGACAGCCGATCAGCTCGTCTTCGTCCGCAAAGGCAGCCATCACCAGCAGCTGCGTCAGACTGTAACGGGTATAAACGTCCCCCTCGGATAAATTGACCTGCAAGCTTTTTTCCAGCAAAGCAAGCGCGCGATCCAGCGACCTGGGGGCAGGGATTTCGCCGTCTCGTTCGGGGGTGACAACGGTTAACAGCACCAAATAACGGCTTTTCCCTTTGTATCTCAATTTCTCCCCTGCGTATTGCTGATAGAGCAGGCGAAAGGTGTCGTACTCACAACGGAGCGCGCAGTCCGAGCGATCCGCGTCCAGCTTCTCCCGTACTGCGGTCAGCTCGGGTTCGATTCCGTTGTCCACACGCTTCAGCTTGCGGTAGAGATTCCGAAGGGCAGCCGACGGTGTCGTACGATAGACCTGATAGAAGAGATCCATCGCTTTATCATAGGCAGCCAAAGCCTCCTTATCCGCTCCCTTTTCCAGCAGAGCCCCGATCTCGTTGCAGTAAAAGATTTCATGAGTAGGGTTGATCTCCATGGCGTGGCGGGACAAAAAAACGATCTGGTCGTAGTACTCCTCCCCCGCAAGGATCTGGATCGCCGCGTCGTAGCAATACAAATATCGCGTCTCGTAAAGATCTGCGGCGGTTTTGACCCATTCCTCGTCGGCGTATTTCCCGCCCAGATAACGCCCTCGGTAGAGAGACATGGCTCGGAGTGCCGCGTTCAGCTTTTCATCGGGAAGATCGGTACGCTTGACAAGCTCTGCCAACGCAACGAAATCGTCGGTATCGATCCGAACGGGGAAGCGGGAATTCCACGTGTATCCGCCGCCCTTCCGCAGGATCAGATAGCGGCTTCCTTCAAATTTCAATTGATCCAACGTATTACGCGCCCGATGGAGCAGCGTTTTCAGGGCGGCAGCGTTTTCCTCGGGATCTCCCTGCCCTCCCCAGAGCACGGTCAGCAGCTCCTCACGAGGGACGACTCTGCCGCGATTGTGTACCAGATATTCCAGCAGCTTCCACAGTTTTTTGGAGCGATTATCACTTTCAGAGACAACGGCATCCCCTTGTCGTATGGAAAAAGTGCCGAAGGCTTTGATGATGATCGGTTCGGTCTCGCTGAGCGTAGCCATGCCGTTTTCTCCTTTCAATATTCAAATCCGACGTTACGTGCGCAGAAACTTTACCGCGATCAGCGCGGCAACCGCCAGCACCGCAATCACGGCAAAGGCAATGGACAGCGTTTGGAGCAGCTCGCTGCGGGCAGCGGCTGCGGGATCCTCGCTCGCGGCGGGGACGTCGGTAACGGGAGCGGCGGTCTGCTCCGTGATGGCACCGGAGGCGGGAACGGTCTGCGGCACAGCTTCGTCGGTTGCAAAAACGGTGGTTTGCGCGCCCGACTGCCCGTCGGCGGTGGTGGTGGGCGCGGTGGCTGCCGCGTCGGTAGACAACGGATCTGCCGGCGCAGATTGGAGCGCACCGCTGATAGTGATCGGCATAGTAGAATAGATGGGGGCAGTGGTGGCTTTGGTGGTGGTGACGACGGTAGTCACTGCGGTGGTCTCGGCAGGCACAGGCTCGGTGGTGGTAACGGGCAGATCGGTGACCGTGGGCTCTGCGGTAGTCTCCTCATCCTCGCCCTCGGCGGTAGTCTCCGTAGGGACGCCTCCCTCCTCGGTGGTGGCAGGCTCGGGAACGGTGGTGGTATCGGATGGCGTGGGTAGCGAGCCGTCGGGATCGGTTGTAGGTTCGACGGGATCGGTAGGCGACGCAGTGGTGCCGTCCTCAGGGACGGCAGGTTCGGCGGAGGTCTCCCCCACCGTTTGGGCAACCGACTCGGTTGCGGCGGTAGTTGTGGCTTCAGCCTCGGTCTCGTCGGTCAGGAGCGTGGACTCCTCGGCATCCGCCAAGGCAAACAGTCCGCCGCAGACCGCCAGCATCAGAAGGGCGACAAACAGAATCAGCGCCAGCCGCAGGGTCATATCGGATCGTGTATTCATATAATCTCCGTATTACGATAAGGTTGCGGGCGGGTCGGTCGTTGAGTAACAAAATCCGCTCCGTGGCATCATTATAACACGAAAATGTGAAATTTTCTTTGCTATTTTTTCAAAAATTGCGATTTCCCCGTTTTCCACAAAAATATTTGTAAATTTCGTGCAATTTGTACTATTGATTTTACCGCCGCTCTGTGGTATGCTAAGAACAGTTTGAAGAAATACCGAGGAGGGCTTGATCGTGAGCAAAATTTCCTGGAAGGGCGGTGCTCTGCTGGCACCGGTCCCCGCGGTGATGGTGTCCTGCGGCAGCATGGAGGCACCCAATATCGTGACAGTCGCCTGGACGGGCATCACCTGCACCCAGCCGCCCAAGACCTATATCTCCCTTCGAAAGAGCCGCCATTCCTACGGGCTGATCAAAGAAAGCGGCTGTTTCGTCATCAATCTCACCACCGAAGCGCTGGTACGGGCTACCGATTTCTGCGGCGTGCGCTCCGGGCGGGATCTGAACAAGTTTGAGGTCTGCAAGCTGACCCCCGAGACGGCGGAGCATATCCCCTGCCCTGCCATTGCCGAGTCGCCGCTGTCGATCGAATGCCGCGTCACCGATGTGATCGAGCTGGGCTCCCACGATATGTTCCTGGCCGACGTCGTGGGTGTGTCGGTGGACGAGTCGCTGCTGGATGCAAACGGTCGCCTTGCGCTGGAGAAGGCAGGGCTTGCCGCCTACTGCCACGGCGAGTATTACGCGCTGGGCAAGCGACTGGGCAAGTTCGGCTATTCGGTAGAAAAGAAAAAGAAGAAACGGAAGAATAAATAAATGCGAGACTCCCCAAAAAGCTCCCGACGAGTACGTCGGGAGCTTTTTGGGTTCAGGACTTGCTCCATTGGAGAAAAATGTAGGTTTCGGTCAGCAGCTTTGCCGCTACTTGGGGATTCGACAGATCCTGATCCACATTCCATCCTTCGGGATCAGAGAAGACGATCGAAGTCAGATTGGTGCATCCTGCAAAGGCATCTCTTTCGATGAGCGTGATCGTGCTCGGCAATACGATCTCGGTGAGTGAGGTACAGCCGTAAAACATTTCCTTGCTGATCTTCGTCACGCCCTCTTCAATGATCACGGTCTCCAGCGCGGTACAGTTTTTGAAGGTGGAGCCGTAGCTGTCGGTCAAGGTAGCGGGCAGAGTCACCGAAACCAAGCCGCTCCCTTCAAACGAGCTTTCCTCGATGTTCTCCAGCGCGGTCGGAAAGTCGATCTCCTTCAGTGCGGTGCAATTTTTGAACACCGAGTGACTGATATAGGTGACGGTATCGGGGATGGTCACCCGCTCCAGTCGGGTACAGTTTGCAAAGGAGCCCCAGACCTGCGTTACGGGAGTTCCGTCAAAGGATTCGGGAATCACATATTCGGTCATCGACTTGTCTTCGCCTTTGTACGAAAAAGCAATGCCTCCGGTGACATAATAATACCAACAATCTCCTACCACACGGATCCGTCGCCAGGTATCCAGCAATCCGTTGTCCTTCAACAGCTGTGCGTTTTCCTCCGGTGAGGTCAGGGGATCCATATACCGATCCACATAGGACGGATAGTCCCGAACGACCCAATCGTTGGGTTGCCCGAACTCTACCGAGGTCAATTGGTCGCATCCGTAGAACGCATCAAATTCAATATAGCACACTGCGGCGGGAAGAGCGACGGTGCGAAGTGACGCACAATCCATAAATGCTCCCGATCCAATGGTGCCAATGGAATCCGGCAAAACCACCTCCGTCAGCGCGCTGCAGCCTTGAAAGACCATACTCCGAACAGCAGTTTCGCCTGTCGGTATCTGCGCTTTTCGCAGTTTATTGCAATTGTAGAAGCATCCGTCTCCCACCTGCGTTACGCTATCGGGAATGATCGCCTCCTCCAAACGGGAATATTCGAAGGCATGAATTCCGATCGTTTCCAGACCGTCCGGGAAATTGATCTGCTGCAGCGCATAGCAGCCGCTGAAGGCATAGGCTCCGATGGTCTTTAACGAGGCGGGTAACTGAACCTCCGACAGCGACGAACAACGTTGGAAGGCACCGTACCCGATGGTGGTGATTCCCTCGGGAATCGTTACCTTCACCAGATCCTCGCAATTTTCAAAAGCACTGTCCACGATCCGTGTCACAGGAGTGCCACTGTAGGTGGCGGGAATGACGATTTCGGTTGCCGTTTTATCTTCATAGCCCGTTACAGCCCATGTACCGTCGTCCTGCTGTTGGAAGACAAGTTTTTCGTCCACGGGGATCTCCTCGGTAACGGGAATTTCCTCGGTCTCGGGCGGCTCATCTGTCTCAATCGGCTCGGTGGTCACCACGGCCGGGAGGCTGTCGGCGGGATCGGTGCCTGCGGGATCGTCCATCCCCTCCAGCAGGCGGGAGGCAAAGAAGATGCCTCCAAGGAACAGGACGATGCCTATGGCGTAGGCGACGATGGCCTTGGAGATCCGCCGCACGTGAATGCCGGCAGCGGCGCGGGGACGGTAAGGGATGCCCGTGACAGCGGCCTCGGTTAGACGGTCAGGCGCTTTGACCGAGTGTCCCAGACCCTGCAGACGCAGAGCCAGTGCATCGGTCTCGGGCAGATCGACGGGTCGTCTGTCTTTATACATCGATACCATCTCCTTTCAACAGCTCACGCAGCATTTCCTTGCCGCGGGACAGTCGGGAGCGGAAGCTGCCGGGGCGCAGCTCCAGGATCTTGGCGCAGGTCTCTGCGGGGATCTGCTCTATGTAATACAGTTGGATGGGGATGCGATATTTGGCGGGCATTTTCAGAAGAGCGGCAAACAGGCCGTGCTCCTCCTCGGGAATCGACGCCAGATCGCCCACCTCCTCCAAGGTGAGGGTAGCATTCTTGAAGGTTGCCGCAAAGTAACGCTTGCAGCAAACCAGCGTGGTGCGGATCAGCCACGCTTTGCGATGCTCTTCGTTGTCAAAGGTACGTTCTTTCTCAAACAGTCGCATAAACACTTCCTGAAATACTTCCTCCGCCGCTTCTTCCTTGCGGGTACGGGACAGCGCAATGCGCCAGACCGTATCGGCGTATCGGCGAACGATGGCATCCCGCTCGTCCTTGGCAGGCGGGACGTTCACTTGGTCCGTTATAGGTGTTGGCATGACCGATCCTCCTCTCTTTTTGGGGTAATCCAACCTCCTCTCACCCCTAATTCCTCAATTGGGGGCGTTTTGTTGCGTTCGGATGAAAAAAATTGTCTTTTTTTACGAAAACGAAAAGAGCCTTGGGCAAGGCTCTTCCGAAAAGCAGGTTTGACGGTTATCTTCTCCGCGTCTTGGCGTGAAGGATATCATTGGCGAAGGATTCCTGGGTGTAATCATCAATGAATACGGGCGTATCCATCAGAGAACCTTCGTCGCCCATCAGATGGAACGCGTGGGTTTTCACGGGATTTCCTTTATACTGCACTTGGCCGTGCTGTACGCCCGCACTCGCGATCACGGACAGATCAAACTCAGCCGTCTTATCCTCTACCCATTCTTCCACCAGCGAAATTCGGCGGGTCAGCACGGTAACGCGATCCCGACGGATATACAGATAGGAAAAGGTAACGGTAGGATACAAAAGACCGCCGGATTTCAGTCGGCGAGGGTGAAGCTCACTCATGGGAGCATCCGCCTCGATGCGGCTGCCCACCAGAATAATGGATTTTTGAGACAGGTCACCGGGATAATCCAGTTTTTCCTCGCAATACTCCTTGAAATCCCGTTTCGCCCTGTCTACCAGATCGACCATATCTGCCTCTTTGACTCTCAAGCTCAGCGAAATGGCCCACAGCGGACCGCCGATGATAATCATACTCCACGCTACCATGGTAAAATACCACAGCCCATATCCTCCAAAGGAGGAAAACACCAGAAGTACGCCGCCCGCCAGCATCAACGGCAAGCCGACGTAATTCAAAAGATGCACCTTCTTACGGTGTTTAACGTCGAAAAATTTCTGATTGGTTGCAAAATCCATATCATGATTCCTTTCACAATATTCTATCGTATCTTTCGTATTGCATTATAGCACATCCGTCCGACGATTGCAATAGATATTTCACTATTCTCGCGATTTTCCTTGCTCCGCTTTGGGTCGAAGACGGTATCGCTCCTTGTACGCCTTGGAAAAGTGGGAAAGATCGCAGAATCCGCAGGAGAGGGCTATTTCGGTAAGACTGATACCGCCCTTTTCCACCAGCAAAGCCGCCTTCTCCAGTCGAAAATTGAGGATCGCCCGCTGCGGTGAGATCCCCAGCCCAGATTTGAAGATACGGTAAAGATGGGAGCGGCTGACGTTCAGATGCTCCGCCAGCGATTCCACCGTCAGCCGATCCGAATAGGCGTTTTCCATATAGTCGTAGCACATCTGCAAATAGCGGTCACCCTTGGCAACCGATTCCCGCTCGTCAGCGGCGACCGTACTCAGCAGCAAATAAAACGCTCCTTGCGCCTGCTCGTAATTATAGAGAGTGGTCTCGGCCGTCAGTCGCTTCAGGTAAGGGATCACCTCATCCCTGTCCCGATAAACGAAGCAATGCACCCCCGCCTCCAGTCCGTGGCGGCGCAGAACCGCTTCGTTTTCCTTGGTTGCACCCACGCCTACCCAAAGATATTCCCACGGATCGTCAGGATCGGCGGTGTAGGTGGTGACCTCTCCGGGGAGTATAAAGAATCCGTCCCCCTCTTCCAATTGAAATTCGCCGTCCTCCGTCAGCAATCTTCCCTTCCCGCGAATGACGAAATGAAGCAGAAAATGATCCCGTATAGCCGGCCCGAAACGGTGTCCGTAAGCGCACTGCTCGTGCCCCATAAACGCACGACCGTTTCCATCCGAAAACGTGATTGGCATAGCATGTCCTCCCCGAAACTGATGTTCATCTGCTATTATAGCACGTTTTCACGTGGTTTGCAACATACATACCAAAATTAGCAACAAAAATAATAGCGGTTTTGGAGAACGCGGTCTATAATGGATATGATAGAGCAGAAAAACTCATCCATTATATAGAAAGGAAGATAATTAAGATGAAAAGAGCTCAACTGATCGCACTGTTATTGGCAGGCGGAATGCTGGCGGGATGCTCCACCGCGGGCACCTCCGATACCAGTCCCGCATCCTCCACAGTTACCGTCACCCCCTCTCAAACGACGGCGTCCTCCGATCCTGACAAGCAACCCGTGGGTGCAATTACCCCCGGCGAAGCGAAGGATCATCTGGTGCAGGAAGGAGGAGTGTACACCCTCTACTCTCCCGACGGCACCCTTGCCATCGAGATCGACACCGCCGAGCAGATGACCTACTCGGTCTATCGCGTTCGCGACGGCGAGACCACCGAATGGGTGCGCCAATCTACCCTGGGCGTGGAAGCCGGCCGCACGACCTACTACAAGGACGCCACCGTCACCTCGGCTACCGCTACCGAGGTGGAGGTCAGCTATCCCCTGTACGGCAATCAGCGCACCGCCGACGGTCATTGCATGGAAGCCGTACTGTCTCTGACCCGGGACGATTACAGCTACTCGCTGGAGGTACGCGCCTACGATAACGGCGTTGCCTTCCGCTACGTCCTGCCCGGGCTGACCAGCGTGACCGCGCTGAGTGAGCTGACTACCTACGCGCTGCGTACCGATCTGGACAAGTGCTGGTACGGCGTGAACAATCAGGATTACGAGGCAGTGATCTCCTCCTATTCGCCCACTCGCTCTTCGGACGATATCATTACCGCTCCTTTGACCGCGGTAGTCAAGAAGAACGGCGGTTATATTTCCATTATGGAAGGCGCGCTGAACGAATCCTATCCCGGCGTTAATCTGAAAGCGGAAGGAAAATCCACCTACTCCACCTGCTTCTATACCACTCCCACGCTCAGCGCAGGTGATCTGACCTCGGGCTGGAGACTGATCAATATCGCCGACACTCTGAACGATCTGGTAAACAACTACAACGTCTACACCGTCAACGAGGCGGCCGACGAGACACTGTTCGCCGACACCTCCTGGATCGAGGCGGGACGCTCGGCTTGGTCCTGGTGTACCACCCACGGTGCGCCCACCTACGAGCTGATGATGGAGTACACCGTCATGGCTGCTCTGCTGGGCTACGAGTACAATATTATCGACGACGGATGGCCCTCGTGGAGCAATTACAAAACCAAGCTTACCGATTTGGGCATCATGGGCGAAGAGCTGAACGTGAAGCAGCTGCTGTGGGGTGCCATCACCGCAGGCAGCTCGGGCTACAACAAGACCCCCGACGAACGAAGCGTCGATACTTATCTGAAGCTCCTCTCCGACACCCATATGTACGGTGCCAAGGTGGACTTCTGGTGGAGCGACGCCAACACCAATACTACCGCGCTTCAGCAGTACATTCTGGAGCAGGCCGCACGGAAGCAGTTCGTCATCGACTTCCACGGCTGTAACAAGAATACCGGCTTCAACGTGACCTACCCCAACGAGCTTTCCCGCGAGGGCGTGCGGGGTCTGGAAAACATTGGATCCAGCAACACCACCGACTATTCCACCTATGCGACTTGGCTGAACGCACAGCTCTACACCCGCTTCCTCTGCGGTCACGCAGACTGGACGCCGGGCACCTACAACGCAATGGAGATCGCATCGCTGATCTGCATCGATTCTCCCCTGATGGTCGTGGCATCCGACCCTGCCGATATCCTCTCCAGCCCCGCCGTTGAATTTATCAAATCTATCCCCACCGTTTGGGATCAGACGGTCGTCCTCTCCGACAGCAAGATCGGCGAATACTCGGTCTACGCCAAGGAAAACAACGGCACTTGGTTCGTGGGCGGTATTGCTTCCGCTAGCGTGAACAGCGCGAAGGTAGATCTTGCAGAATTCCTTCCTGACGGCTCCTACACCGCCGTTGAATTTATCAAATCTATCCCCACCGTTTGGGATCAGACGGTCGTCCTCTCCGACAGCAAGATCGGCGAATACTCGGTCTACGCCAAGGAAAACAACGGCACTTGGTTCGTGGGCGGTATTGCTTCCGCTAGCGTGAACAGCGCGAAGGTAGATCTTGCAGAATTCCTTCCTGACGGCTCCTACACCGCCGAAATCTGGGTAGACGGTGCTTCCGGCATGGAAAAGACCGTGGTAACCGTCACCAACGGGGAAGTCATCAACATCGGCAAATTGACCTCCGGCAAGGGCTTTGCCATCCGTCTCTCCAAGCTGTCCCTAAGCCAGTACGGCGGCGCGGTGGGCACTATCGCCGTCACCGCACCTGCAGGCGCTACCGTCAAGTATACCGTGGACGGCTCCGATCCCATGACCTCCTCCACCGCAGTGGTCGCAGGCGAGACGATCACCGTCACCGAGTCCTGCCGTCTGCAGATCGCCATCACCGACGGCGACGGAAAGGGAACGCTTCTTTCCTACCGATTCAACGAGATCGATCCCGTTTACACCTTCCAATCCTCTTTGGAGTATGCAGACGGAAAGACCTCGGTTCATCTGAGCGTCGCTGACGGCGCCGTTATCTACTACACGCTGGATGGCAGCACTCCCACCACCGCATCCCCCCTTGCAGGAGAGACCGTGGAGATCACCGAAGCCTGTACGCTCCGTTATCTGATCGTCTCCGATACCGAGACCAAGGAGGGTAGTCTGGACGTAAAGGTGACCAAGACGCTCTCCGCTCCCGCGTACGATCTTGCGCTGACCGATGCTGCTCCCACCTCCTCCTCTATCGGCTGGGGCTCCGCTCACTACGACACTTCTATGTCCACCGATAACGGCATGAGTGCTCGAAAGATTTCCCTTGGCGGTACCAACGTCGACAACGGCACCAAATTTGACCGCGGCATTTCGTCCAACGCCATTTCCACCTATACCTACGCCGTACCCGAGGGCTACACCCGTTTCGTAGGCGTGGTGGGTATCGACGACTGCGTTTACAACAACGCTGCCGCTTGCGCCGAGGCAAAGTCCACCCTCTCCATCGCCTTTAACGGAACGGTGGTCTACGTCTCCGAGGCCTTCCGAATGGGCGAGTACGTCTACTTCGACGTAGCCATTCCTACCGGCGCAACCACCATGACCATCACCTTCGGCGACGGCGGCAACGGCGTAACCTGCGACAACGTCTCCCTGGCTGCCCCCGGCTGGGTGAAGTAAGCTGAGGCTCTGCCTCAGACTCCGCTCAAGAACCTTTTTGAAAAAGATCCTTGAACATCCCCAAAAACTCCCGATCAGCGCCGCAAATACTTGCGGCGCTGGGAGAATTGAATCGTGAGTTATCTAATCGGCGATTTGCATAGAATCTTTAGGAGGAATTACTAATGAAAAAGTGTTTAGCATTTCTTTTGATTGCAGTATTTGCAATCAGCCTGCTCCCTGTTGCAAGCTTTGCAGCAGAGTCCGTTCGTTACGAGGCTGAGGATGCAGTGATCGGCGAGGGCGCCGAAATTCGTAACGCCGGCGGCGATTACGCTGCCGCCGTTTCCGGTGGCAAATTCGTTGGTGGCTTCGACGACCGTGACAACGCCGTTACCTTTACCGTTAACGTTGAGAATGCGGGCAATTACCTGATGACCATCGGTTACATCAGTATGGATCGCCGTTCCTTCGACATCACCGTTAATGGCGAGAGAACCGACGACTACGCTTTCACCGAAACCGGCCGTTCCTGGGATGGCGACACCCAAACCTACTCCATGAACATCAAGCTGAACGCAGGCGAGAATACCATCATCTTCGGTCAGAAGGGCGGCAATGCTCCCAGTCTGGACTACATCGATCTGGAAGAGATCGTTTGTGAGCACAACAACACCGAATTGATCAATGTGAAGGAAGCAGAGCTGGGCGTCCCCGGTTACACCGGCGACACCTACTGCAACGATTGCCAGAGAGTAATCGTCCTGGGAACCAAGACTTACGTCATCCCCGAGTACCGTTACGAGGCCGAGCTGGCCGTTCTGGGTGAGGATACCCAGAAGTGCGAAATTCGCCAGGCATTCGGTGACTACGCGGACGCTGTGTCCGGCGGCAAATTCGTCGGCGGCTTCGATAATTACGCCAATGCTGTTACCTTCACCGTGAACGTGGAAAAAGCCGGCACTTATGAAATGGTGATCGGTTATATCAGCATGGAGCTCCGTTCCTTTGACGTCACCGTAAACGGTGTGACTACGCAGAACTACGCATTCACCGAAACCGGTCGTTCCTGGGAAGGCGATACCCAGACCTACACTATGGAAATCACCCTGAACGCAGGTGAGAACACCATCATCTTCGGTCAGGACGATCAGGGCGCGCCCAGCCTGGACTACATCGACATCCACCTGATCAGTGAGGCACAGCCCGAGCAGCCCGACGCGACCGAGGACGCTCCCATCACCAACGAGTCTCCCCAGACCGGTGATGCTACCGTGGTCGCCATTGCGCTGGCAGTGCTTTCGCTGAGCGCAGCTGCAGTAGTTGTATCCAAGAAGAGAAACGTAACCGAATAAGTCGGCTTGACAAACTTACCCAAAGAGGTGCTTCGTTAGAGCAGTACTCTAACGGACAGTTTTCGAAAATAGGGGCTGAGTCATTAACTTAGTCCGAAAAAAAGAAAAAGCGGATGCTTTTTACCGAAAAGGTATTGAGCATCCGCTTGCTTTGTTGTATAATTTAATTACCACAAAAAACACACAAGAAAGCGAGATTATTATACACCAATGAGAGACAGAAATCAAGTAGTTTTCCCGTTAAATTTAGGAATTTCGCAAATTGCAATAGCAAGTTGCAATTTGCGTTATTTTTGTTCTCTATCCGTTCTATAAATCATGTATTTACTCCTAAAACATTCAAATACTCATCAAGTCTTTCATCCACATACTCTGCGATCAGATCAATCATCGCACCTGCGTCATCATCGCGGTAAAAGGCATCGAAAGCATCGTAGTAACGCTTGCGGTCTGTGAATTTTACGTTAATCGGCGGGAATCCGTTACGGATCAATTCGAGATTGAGAATCAAACGTCCCGTTCTTCCATTACCGTCGATAAAGGGGTGAATACCCTCAAACTCAAGATGAAAACGCGCAATACGCTCAACCGTCGTCATTCCAACTTTGCGCTCTTCATTGGTAGCAAGCAATTCGCTCATCTTAGGCTCAATCAAATACGGCTGAACAGGCTCGGTATATGCGCCCATAATACGAACGGGAATACGTCGATACTGTCCCTTATCTTCGGGGCGGTTCATCAAAACAAGCGCGTGGATGTTCTTGATAACGTATTCCGAAAGCTCCACCTCGTTCTTAGCTATCTCCTGCACGTAGAGAAACGCATCACGATGTCCTACGGCTTCAAGATGATCTTTTAACGGCTTTTGGTCAATTGTCACTCCTTCAAGAGCCAATGCCGTTTCCTTCAAAGTAAGGGTATTTCCCTCAATCGCATTAGAGTTATAGGTGAAGTCAATCATAAATTCTTGCGCGAGTCGTTCTACCTCGCCGGGCGTCAGTGGACGCTTTGTTGAAAGAAGATCACGCTTCTTCTCAATATCAAGCAAAAGTCCCGTTCTGCCTTTTCTTCCATCCATGGGCTTGGCAGCGGTAGCAGGGATCATATAAAGATTTCCTTTTCGGATTACACCGTCAATCTTTCCCTCCGCACACAAAACACGAACGCGGCGTGCGGAAATCCCCCATTTTTCTGCGGCTTTTGATACCTTAATATATTCCATAAGAGCATCCTCCTAAACTAAATACAATCGTGCAAGGTACATTATATCACATTTTAGGAATAATATCAATGGCATCTTGCAAGATTTTCAAAAATTATTATTCCCAATTTACAACGGTGACGGAATAATTGAAATAGTGCGTGAAAAAACAGAATTCAAAACCGAGGGGAGACATATAAATATATTACCCACCCGAAAAGGAAAGTTAAAAACCGCAGATTGTAAATTTCGTGATATAAAAATATGCTACGCAAAACCGAATAAACCTTTAGGGCTAATGGTCTTTCTATTTATATAGGCGATATTATACCCTTTTTCAGGCATGCTACTCTTGAATTTGGCAAAAGCGAAAATTTCAACAGGTAGTATGTCGGATACCATCCCGTTTATCTGGTTTTGTGCCGCAACAATCGGAGTTTGCGTTTTTCGGTGCGCTGACTCCGTTTAGCGCACTTTTTATTTTTGAGATAACTCACAAATACGGGAGAATGGAGGTTTTATCCCGAGGCAAGACGTATCCACAGCATACAAAATCAGCCCGCAAGTGTTTGCGGGCTTTTTTGAAAGATTTTGAAGATTCCAAAGAAAATTTTTCCAAAAGCTTCTTTGGCGGGGAGTGGGGCAGCGCCCCACTCCTTACGACAGCATTGCTCTATCGACAACGATTGGCAATGCCGTCTTACGACAGCATTGCTCTATCGTTGGCAAATTCGCTGCCGCTGGCGACGGAGAACTTCGCCAGCAGGTCGTCAACAGTGAGCTTCTTTTTGTCCTCACCCGAGATGTCCAGGATCACGCGTCCCTCGTGCATCATGATCAGACGGTTGCCGTGGGCGATGGCATCACGCATATTGTGGGTG
>CAZFJJ010000002.1:4434-28617 GCA_964519075.1 uncultured Lachnospiraceae bacterium | reverse complement strand
CCTCGATGACCAGTACGTACTCGCCGCGGGGAGCATTTTCCTTGTAGTGGGCGACCGCGCCCGAGAGGGTCATCCGCTCTACCGTTTCGTTGAGCTTGGTCAGCTCGCGGCAGAGGGCGATCCGACGCTCGCCCAAGGCGGTGTACAGCTCCTCCAGCGTGTCACAAAGACGGTGAGGCGCTTCGTATAAGATAAAGGTTCGCCGTTCTTTGGCAAGCTCGGCGAGCTGATTGCGGCGCGCCTTTTTGTCGCTTTCCAAAAATCCCTCGAAGACGAATCTGCGGGTTGGCAGAGCCGACAGCGTCAGCGCAGTAATGGCCGCACAGCATCCGGGGATGGAGACCACGGGGATCTGATAAGCGGCGCAAAGAGCCACCAGATCCTCGCCGGGATCGGAAATGGCAGGCGTGCCCGCATCGGTGACCAGCGCGCAGGACTCGCCCGATTTGAGCCGACGGGCGATCTGCTCGCCCCGCTCGCGCTTGTTGTGCTCGTGATAGCTGACCAGCGGCTTCTGGATGCCGAAATGGGTCAGCAGCTTCAGCGTGTTGCGGGTGTCCTCGGCGGCGATGAAGTCTGCCTCCCGCAGAACCTTCAGTCCCCGCTCGGACAGATCGGACAGATTGCCGATGGGGGTCGCCACCAGATAGAGGGTGCCGCCCTCCACGCGGTTTTTTTCTTTATTCTCAGGGACGGACGTATTCATGGGGGAAATCTCCGTTTTCATAAATAGATTTGCAATCGGGGGTATCGACCAGCGGGGATGCCTTCGCGTTCTCGTGCAGAAGCAGAGGGCGGGTCAGGAAAAATCCGTCCGCCGCGCCGCCCTTGCGGGCTTCCACCAGCACCAGACTGGGCGCGGTTGCGGCATCTGCGCAGACCGCGGTCATCCGTTTGGGCACAAGATTTGCATCGGTCAGCGCGGAAAACAGGGCAGGGAGGCGATCCGGACGCCAGACCGCATAGAAGGAGCCGCCGAATTTCAGAATGCGGGAGGTTGCGGATGCGAAGTCTGCAATCGTTCCCAGCACCTCGTGGCGGGCGATGTATTTCGCATCCGAGAGATTGGCTTTTCCGCTGCCTACGGTCATGTAGGGAGGATTGGCGAACACCGCATCTACCTCGCCACCGATCATGGCAGGGGTCAGCTCCTTCACGTTGGCGCACAGGGCGATCACTTTGTCTGATAGACCGTTCGCCTCGGCGTTCTTTGCACAGATATTTGCCTGCTCGGGCTGAACCTCCACCGCGGTGATCTGTGCGAATTTGCCTGCCGAGGCGGCAAGCAGGGAAATAACGCCCGAGCCCGCGCCCAGCTCAACGGCTCTGCCTTTTGCCTTCTTCCGCAGATAGGCGAAGAGCAGGTAGGCGTCGGTACCGTAGGTCAGCATCTCTTTGTGCTGGATCAGGGTCAGTGACCCGTTGATGGGGGTAGTAAACTGCTCCATAGCTCACCTCAAAACCGTTACAAAGAAAGGCAGACAAAAACTGTCTGCCCTCTTTTGTAAGTAACCCGCAGGTTTGACTTATTCCTCAACGGGAGCGCCAACGGGACATACGCCGGCACAAGCGCCGCAGTCCAGACACTCGTCTGCGTTGATCACGTACTTACCGTCCTTTTCGGTGATGGCACCGACGGGGCATGCATCTACGCAAGCGCCGCAGCCCAGACATTCGTCCTGATTGATCTTGAAAGCCATTTTGGTATACCTCCATAGGATTTATTTCGTATACGTCCGATGGTAGGACGTATTCAAAGGTAGATCAGTTTTCACTGCATCTGCTATTATAACATAGATCTGTGAAAAAATCAATTGTTATTTTCTGTTTTTTGCGGTTTTTTCTCGGAATTTTTCTCGGGAGCGTTCTTCTCCGTACCTCTGCCGCCGCGACGGTGGTGAGGGCGGTGTCTGCCGCCGGAGCGTCCCTCGGGCTTTCCTTCCTCGGAGCGGGCAGCCTCGGAGCGGGGGGCTTCGGGCATCTGACCGCCTGCGAATTTCACGTCAAATTTGCTGTCCGACTTCTTCTCGGCAGGCTTCTGCTCGGGGCGGCTCTGCTTTTGCGTGCTGCGGTCGCGACGGTCGCCCTTCTTTTCGGGCTTTTGCTCGGGACGCTTTTCCTCAGCGTGCTTTGGCTCGACTCGGCTCTCGTTCCGATTATCCGACCGACCCTCGGCCTTCTTGCGACGGTCGCCTCTGCCGTGACCGCCTCTTCCGCCACGTCGCTCGTTGGTGTGAGCGGGCTGTTCATTCTGCTCAGCAGGCGCGGCTGTATCGGAAGCCGGCGTTTCACGACGCTCCTGCGTTGCGATTCGCTGCGCGTTGCGCGTTGAGTGCTGAGAAGGTTCAAGCTCAAGTCTTGCGTTACGCTCGGTATGCGTAGCTCGAGTGCTTGGGGTGTTGCGCGGGGCGGGTGCGGCAGGCGCCTTCTCGGGATTGCCGGGCTGATTCAGCAGATCACGGTGGTAGCGAACCGTCTCACCCTCGGCGGCGTTGTCCAGGCGCACCACGCAGATTCCCTTCAGCGGCTCGGTGGAAACGACCGTACCGGGGCCGTCGGGCGTGGTCACACGACTGTCGGCCTTGGGGGTCAGCGCGATCTCCTGCTGATAGGATTCGTGCTCGTAGCGGAGACAGCACATCAGCTTGCCGCAGGCACCCGAGATCTTGGCGGCGTTCAGCGACAGATTCTGCTCCTTGGCCATCTTGATGGTCACCTGCGCAAAATCGCCCAGGAAGCTGTGACAGCAGAATTCTCTGCCACAGATGCCCAAACCGCCCATCATCTTCGCCTCGTCGCGGATACCGATCTGTCGCAGCTCAATGCGGGTGCGGAAGACCGACGCCAGATCCTTTACCAGATCGCGGAAGTCCACGCGGTCGTCGGCGGTGAAGTAGAAGAGCAGCTTAGAGTTATCGAAGGTGTACTCCACGTCCACCAGCTTCATTTCCAGCTCATGCTCGGCGATCTTCTTAACGGCAATGGAGTAGGCCTCCTCCTCCCGCTTGGCGTTCTGAATGAAGCGTTCGTCGTCCTCGGGAGTTGCCACGCGGATGATCGAGCGCAGGGGAAGCACCAGATCCTTTTTGGGAACCTTGTGGTTTTCCAGCGTAACGATGCCATATTCAGCACCGCGGGTGGTCTCCACGATGGCGTGTTCGCCTTCCCGGCAAACGATGCCGTTCGATGCAAAATAATAGATTTTTCCGGCGGTGCGGAAGGAGATGCCTACGATGTCCACCTCATCGGGCAGATCGTTGTAGGTAAGCTCGTTGATTTCTTTCATATACTATGTCCTTTCGGGAGAGTGTCAGGAGAGCGCCTTTCGACATCCGTCGGCAAGAGCGATCTTCACGTTATTTAGGTTAGCGCTGGCAGCAACGTCCCGTGCCAGAGCGGTCAGCAGACCGTCCAGCTGAAGAATTCGCTTCAAGGGAAACCGCTTGGACAGAGCAGTGATCTCGTCCTTGTAGCCGAACAGCGATTCGTAGACGGCACCTTGCCTTGCGGCGGCCATGTCCCGCAGTGCCAGACGGGATTCTGAGAGAAACTGCCCTATTTTCTCTCGTTCGGAAGGGAGCGCATTGGTCAGCAGATAGAGCTCCTTCACCTGTTGCGCGGCGACGGCGTTCCAGAACTGCAGAACGAAAGCGGACGTTTCGTTGGTCTTTCCTTTTCCGTTTTGCTCGTTCAGAAGCTTCAGCGCACCGCCTACCGTTCCGCCTGCCAGATGAAGCAGGGCGTCAAAGGCGGCAGGATCGCTTTTGGAGAGCCGAATTGCCTCGGGCGACTGCTCCAGCAGATAGTCCCGCAGGGCGTCGGGGGAAAAGGACTGCATCCGCAGGACGGGGGCGCGGGATCGGACGGTGGCCAGCAGGGAGGCGGCACTGTCACAGATCAAGAAGAAGTAGGTGGGAGCGGGGGGCTCCTCCAGTAGCTTCAGCAGCGCGTTTTGGGCTTGCACGGTCAGATTGTGAGCGTTACGGATCAAAAAGACGTGAAAGTCCAGATCGTTGGGACGGATGGGTGCGATCTGCCGTATGGCGCGGATCTTGTCGATGCCGATGAAGCGTTTGCCCTTGTCGGCTTCCACGACGTGCAGATCGGGACAGTTGCCCTCGGAGAGCTTTTTGCGGTTCAGCGGATCGCCGATCAGCGCGTTTAACAGCGTGCGGCAGAGCATCTCCCGTCCGCTGCCGGGCGCACCTTCCACCAAATAGGCGTGGGAGAGACGGTCGGCGGCAAGGTCGGCGCAAAGCGTGGCCTTCAGTTGCTCGTTGCCGTAAATATCACGAAAAAGCGATGCGAATTCCACGATCTGTAACCTCCGTCAAAAATTGTTTGGAATGACACAATTCGAACATTCAAATAATTATAGCAGAAAAAAGACCGTTTGTCAATCGTTTTTGCAGCTATGGAAGAGATTTTCAAAAAAGACGGTGGATTTTTGGGAGGGATAGTATGAAACCGAAAAGATGGCTCGTGCATTTAGTGTATTTGCCGATGATTTTGATGCTGTTTTGCACGATCGGGTGGGTCAATCATGCCCGTATGCGCGCAGTCGAGCGCCTTCGTCAGGAGCAAGAGGAAACGAGAAGCACGCAGCTGCGCGCCTTTGCACGTCTGTGCGGTGAGCTGTCGGGCGACCTGTACAGTGCGTCGGAGGCTGACTCGCTGCGGATCTATCTTTCCAAGATCACCGAGGTGCAGACGGCGGCAGGGCAGGCGTTGCTCCTTTTGTCCGAGGACGGCAGGCAGACGCCCTGGATCACCTTCTGGCAGTCGCTGGGAAGCTATGCAGACAAAGAAACCGACGCGGCACTGCAGCGGAATAAGCCGCCGGAGGATCGAGCGAATTTGCTCCTTTTGGCAGAGGTGTGCGAATGGCTGGCAGAGCATCCGGAGTCGATTCTGGACGAGACTACCGAATCGCTGCCGGATCACCTGAAGCTGCCCACTCTGCAGACCGTATACGCCGTAGATGAAAAGGAAACGCTGCGGGTGGCGCGTCGGGCTTTGCGCATCAGTAGCGGATTGACCGAGCTTTCCGGAGGGCCTCCGGGCATTCGCAGCTACGGCTGTACGAACGCCCGCGTGGACGTGCTGGCCGACGGACGGCTCCTGTATCTTTCGCTGCGCCTGCCCGTCAAGGAAGGGCAGATCGGCAGAGATCGGGCGGCAGAAGTGTTTTCCGATTTTCTTGATCGGGAAGGATTTGGGGCTATGCAAATCATCGATCTGTATCAGGAGGAGGATGAATATCACGGAAAGCTGGCACCGCTGGTGAAAACTCCCCGGCTGGGGCGCATCCCGGATTTGGATCGCACGATAGAGATTGCCTGCACTGCGTGGAGCGGAACCGTATGCTATTTTTCTGCAGGACGGTATTTTTCGCCATCGGAATACGGCGGCGTACAGGGGACGGTAGACGACGATAAAATTGAATCGCTGGCATTGGAAAGAGGGGCTCGGATCGGAGACGCGTTTCTCTATCGCGGAGTGATCTGCCGTCCGCTGATCTACGAGCGGGGCGGCATTACGGGCAGAGCGGTTCTGTGCGTGAACGCTGCCACGGGCGAGGAAGTGGATCTGTTCTACACCGCCCACCGTCGATACGGCGACAGGGTGCTGTATTAGTTGCCCGCTGTTCCCAGCAGGTTAGAAGCCAGCTCTTCGACCGAGTGGGCGACGGCAGAAGCCCCCGTCTCCAGCAGAACCGATACGGGTCGATATCCCCAGCTGACGCCGATGGGAGTCATTCCCGCGTTGACGGCGGTCAGCATATCCAGCTCGGAGTCACCGATGAAGGCGCAGTCGGCAGGCTCCACGCCGAGGGTGCGGGCGGTGTCCAGCGCAATGGCGGGATCGGGCTTTGCGGGCAGCTCGGACAGCCCGCGGATGGTGTCAAACAGTCGGTCGGGGAAGATCGTCGTTACCATTTGAACGGCGTTGGAATGAGCTTTGTTGGTGACGACCGCGACCTTCATACCGGCGGTCTTCAGACGGGTGACCAATTGAGGCATCCCGGGGTAGGGAAGCGTAGTATCCATAAAATGTTTCTGATAGATTTGGGAATAGCGGATCACGCAGCGATCCGCCTCCTCGGGAGCGATGCCGGCAGGGAGGGCGCGCAGGATAAACTCCCGTCTGCCAAAGCTGATGGCAGAGAGGAGCTCCTCCTTGGTACGGGTCGGATAGCCTGCCTCCGACAAAAAACGGTTGACCGAAGCGGAAATGTCACCGAAGGTATCGGCAAGCGTTCCGTCCAAATCAAATAATACTGCTTTATACATATGAATGAATCTCCTAAGCAATAGCGGTACAGGTATTGTAGCACAAATTCGGATCCACTGCAATACGATCCGCTCTTTTTTTGCAGTACTCGTAAAAATTCACAACTTATTCTTGCATTCCGTATTTGCTTGTGGTATAATAAATTGATTTTACTGTTCACTTTCCGCAGATCCGCCTGAATTCGTCAGCTTTGAACGGATCTGCGATGACGGCAATAAACGAAAGGAATCAATATGAAGCCAAAACTCATCGTGACGGGATTGCTTTGTTGCTGTTTGCTGACCGCCTGTGCTCCCGAAAACGAACCTCCGGATTCGGTAGATCCGGAAGAGACTGCTGCAACGTCTACGACCGCGAATACGAATGATCAGCTGCCAACGATTATTCCGCCCGATTTCAGCAATACCGTGCAGGGCGGAATTGGGGAAACAACCGGGCAATACAGCTATACCGAAGGGGAGTACACCGTTTTGAACGTGACGCTGCGTATGCCCGTGGCCAATATAGAGGGCAACGACGCATTACAGCAAACGGTATCCGACCGATTGAATGCGATGCAGGAAGAGCTGGAACGGAAGATCGAGCAGCTGTATCAGCAATGTCTGACCGACTACCGTGCGGGCAGGGAGAGCCTTACCACTCCGTCCGTACAGGTGCGGTTTGAGGTACATTACTTTACTGCCGACGCTCTGTCTATGACCTACGTGCTCACCGAGACCACCGGCGACGGTATGGTCTATACGCATCGGTATCACTCCAATCTGGATCTGCGGGTTGGATCTGAGATTCGGTTAATATCCCTGTTGGCCGATGGAAAAACGGATGGGTTGCTTGCGGTGATGCAGACCAAGCTGACCGAATCTGCTCCCTACGGACTGTACGACGGTGCCGCGCAAAAGCTGCAGACCTTGATGGACGCCTCGTGGTATATTTCCGAAGGAAAATTATCGATCTGCCTGGAGGCGGGTACCGTTGCACCCATCAGTAGCGGCGTCGTGCTTCTGTCCTTTACCGAAACAGAACTGGATGCTCTGCTCAGCGATTACGGGAAAGCGCTTCTGTGATTATCCCGATACCGATATCATACGATTTTTTGAAAGGTTGCAATTATGAACGCAATTCAAAAAGCTAAACAAAAACTGGATGACAGCAAGCTCGTCCTTCGCATATCCTGCTGGATCACCGCCCACAGCGCGATGATCTGCAGTTTCATGGTTCCTTTGCTCATCTATTGGCTGATGTTCATCCTGAGGGGAGTCTATCCCTTCGGCGACGGCTCGGTGCTGGTGCTGGATCTGAACGGTCAGTACGTATATTTCTTTGAAGCCCTGCAAAAGGCGATGCACGGCGACGCCGATCTGCTCTACTCCTGGGCACGGTCTCTGGGCGGTGAATTTACCGGCATCTACGCCTATTATCTGGCAAGCCCTCTGTCCTGGCTGGTAGGACTCTTCTCCGAAAATCACATCACCGAGGCACTCTTGCTGATCCACCTGCTGAAGTGCGGCATCGCAGGCTGCACCATGTCCTACTATCTGAAGAAGACCCAGTCGCAGATCAAGGATATGTGGGTGATCCTTTTCTCCACCCTCTACGCGCTGTCGGGCTACGTCATCGCCTTCGGTCACAACACCATGTGGATGGACGCGCTGATGCTGTTGCCTCTGGTCATCTACGGCGTGGAGCAGATCATCACCAAGCAGAAGGCGCTGCTCTTCGTGGTCACCATGACCCTGACGCTGATCTCCACCTTCTATATTGGCTACATGGTCTGCCTGTTCGTGCTGATCTACTTTTTCTACTACTACGCCTCTCACAGCGGCGATTATCAGAATAACTACTACGGCGAACGCTTCCATTTTCTGAAATCCTTCGGACGGATGGGTGTGGCGGCGGTGCTGTCCATCGGTATGGCAATGGTGATCCTGCTGCCTACCTACTATTCGCTGACCTTCGGTAAGACCTCCTTCTCGGGGGCTGATATCGACTACACCTCGCTGACCAGCATTCTGACCTATTTTGACGAGATGGACATCACCACCCAGTTCGATAGCATTGATTTGATGGCAAAGCTGTTACCGGGTGGCTACGATAACGTCCGTCCCGAGGGTATGCCCTTCCTGTACTGCGGTCTGCTGACCCTGCTGATGCTGCCTATGTTCTTCCTTTCCAAGACGGTTCGCGTTCGGGAAAAGGTGGGGGCGGGCATGATCCTTGCCGTGATGTTCCTGACCATGCAGAACAACGTCACTGACATCATCTGGCATTGCTTCCAGCGCCCCAACTGGCTCAACTACCGCTACAGCTTTATGATCATCTTCCTGCTGGTCATCTTCGCCTGTCGCGGCGCATCCGAGCTGGAAAAGATGAAATCAGGGCATATTGCCGCCGTGGGCGGAGGTCTGTTCGGACTGATCATCCTGCTACAGAGTCAGAATCTGGGCATCAAGATCGGCGAGATCGGCTACGATTTCTTCTGCATCTGGCTGTCGATCATCCTGTTGATCTTCTATCTGGGCATTCTGGGCGCCTATCTGAAGCCCCGCGTCCGCAAGACCGCATCGGTGATCCTGTGCGCCGTGGTCTGCGGAGAAGCGTTGCTGTCGGGTACGATCTATCTGATCGGCCTGGATTTCGACGTGGTCATCTCTACCCGTGAGAGCTACGTCACCTTCATGGATCGGGTGAAGCCCATCGTCTATCAGGTACAGGAGTCGGACGAATCCTTCTATCGCATGGAGAAGACCCTGTCCCGCAACGTCTGTGACAATATGGCGCTGAATATCCGCGGCGTCTCCAACTCCACCTCTACGCTGAACGCTACTACCATCAACTTCCTGAATCAGATGGGCTATTCCGCCGTCTCCCACTGGACTACTTACAAGGGCGGCAATCCGGTTGCTGATTCGCTCTTGGGTATGAAGTATATCGTGTACGACGATCTGAACAAGGTTCCGGGTACGTATGATCTCTATCTGGAGGACGCACAGAATGCGCTATGGGCGTATCAGAATCCCTACGCGCTTTCGCTGGCCTACGCGGCAAACGACGCCGTCAACGATATTGTGATCACCGATTATCTGACTCCCTTCGAAGCGATGAACGCTATGATCACCGCTATGCTGGGCAGTGAGGAAGAGATTCAGGTGTTCAAGCCCATTTCCTACAGTCTGACGGTCAACTCGAATAATACGAAAAAAACCTCCTCCCGTCCGACGAATCAAAGCTACGATCGCACGTACAAATACGATTTTTACGAGAATCTGGGATCGGACGATAGCTCCAATCTGCGGTATGTGTTAGAGCTTCCCGAGGATATGCCTCTGGGCTCTGAGCTGTATTTCTTCTTTGAATCGGACTATCCCCGCGTTGTGGATTGGAAGTTCAGAGTTCCGGACGGCAATGATCTTACCGGTCAGTTCTTTGAAAACGAAAACGATTGCATCCAGTATCTGGGCTCGCTGGATTCAAGCGAGTACAATTATTCTCTCGAGGTCAGCATTGCTTCCGATACGGGAATGCTTTATCTGATCTCTGAGCAGACGGTGTTCTGGTATCTGGATGAGGTTGCTTTGGCGGATGCTATGACCAGCCTGGCAGAAGGCAATTTCGTGATTGACGCAGATTATGATGAGAGCCATATGACCGGTACCATCTACGTACCGGAAGGCTGCTCCACCGTGTTCACCACCATCCCCTACGACGAGGGCTGGAATGTCTACGTGGACGGCAAGCAGGTCGAGGTAGAGATGACGCTGGACGCGCTGATCGCCTTTGATATTACCGAAGGCGAGCATACCATTGAACTGCGTTATTTCAGCAGTTATCATAAATACGGCATTCTGATCTCGGTGATCACGCTGTTGCTGACCGCTTTGCTGTTCTTCCTGGACTATAAATTCTATCAGCCTAAACTGCCGGCAAAACGGCGTAAGCTGGAGGAAAGGATGGCTTTGGAAGCCCGTCGGGAAGCGGAACGGCTGGCGGTGGAGGCTGCAGCTCAAGCTGCAGCCGCCCCGACCGACGGGGAAGTGCCGTCGAACGTCTCGGAGGATCTTGCCGCGCCGGCGAGCAATGATCGGATCGAGCCCCCATCTTCCCAACAATAGGTGATCCCGCAGCAGGCGACTCGTTTTTCAAAACTTTTGGATAATTGCTTGACAAATCCTGCTCGGTCGGCTATAATGGAAACGTAGTTTTCATTACCTCTCCTACGAAAGGAATCAGTATGATGAAAAAGAGTGCAATGCTTATAGCGGTACTGCTTCTGTTGGCCGCTCCGCTTTCGTTGTTCTCCTCGTGTGGCAATGAGGAGTCGGAAGCCGAGCCGCTGTATGTGTCCGTTCCCTTTGAGGATAAGGGCTTTGGCAGCGCTGCCGTCGACTCTGCGGCTGAAGCGGACAGTCTTGACTCACGGTTTCTTGACTTTCCCTCCGCGGATCAGAAGATTTTACCTAAGTCCGGCTTCACAGCCAAAGGGTTGATCCATAATTTCAATACCGTTTATCCTACCTTGGCGGAGATGTGGAATCACGGAAAGATCAATGACGTGGTTTATACGGTCAACACCACCGATGACGGTGCAGCTGATACTCGCGGCACGGGCGTGGCAAATAAGCTGTTGATCACGATGTATTACAGCTTTTTGAAAACCTCCGGAACCGGTGGGCTGGACTGTATGACGCACGAGCTGACCCACGTTACGCAGGAGAATTATGACACCGGCTACGGCGGGGAAGACACCGACGATAACGGTAGCTGGATCGTGGAAGGTATGACCGACTACAGCCGCTACGTTTTCGGTCAGTATCCCAGCGATTTCGCGTTGCCTGCCTACAGCAAGTCCCAGTCTTATACCGACTCTTATCGTGTCACCGCCCGCTTCTTCGTCTGGATCGAGGAAAACGTCTGCCCTACCTTTGCGGAGCAGATGAACGAGGCACTTCGCACTGAGCGGTATACCAGCCAGTTCTTCAATCAGATCACCGGTTACGGTTTGAAAGAGCTTTGGGCGATGTACGACGCAGACAACGGCAGGATCACCGATTACAAAACCGGTAATAAGACCTCCGCAGCGGTAGTTCGCGGTGCGGCGTACGAGTTCAATACCGAACTTCCCGAATAAAGTATGTATCTATGAAAGGCAAAACCTATGTCACTTGCAGAAACCTATCTGCTGGGCTTTGAGAACAAAGAGCTTCTTGATCCCGGCCTGGTCGAGCTGATCCTCGACGCGTTTGAAAAGAATTATAAGGAGATCTCCGAGTTCTTCAATTACGGTGAGATCCGTCCCGTAACCTATGTAGTCGATCCCGAGTACGACGGTGTGGCCGCAACCTATACCGAAATCCCCAAGGTTATCATGAATCCTCGTTATTACGAAACGCATACGTTTGATGCGGACAGCATGACTCACGAGCTGGTACACGTCGCCCAAAATTACTGGAGACGTCCTGACGACGGAGAAAAGCCCCGTAAGAAGTGGTCGGAAATGACCGACGAAGAAAAGGAAGAAGCCCATCGCATTCACGAGGAGCGGATGCCCGGCTGGCTCACCGAAGGTCTTGCCGATTACGGACGGGCGCGCTTTGGCGTATACAACGATAAGGACGGCTGGCAGCTTCCTGCCTATCACCCCCAACAGAATTATACCGACGCGTATCGCGTTACTGCGGCGTTCCTGATCTGGGCAGAGGAAAACGTAACGCCCGATCTGGCGTACAAGCTTAACGATCAGCTGAAGCAGCATACTTACCGCACGTCTGAAAGCTGGAAAGCGCTGACCGGATACACGGTGGACGAGCTTTGGCAAAAGTACGCTGCAGCAAATTCTTGAGTATACGATTGACCTATAAATCCCCCACTCGTTATGAATGGGGGATTTGGGTCGTAAACACGAAACGGAGAAAATATGGAAAAACAATTCACTGTAAAAAGCCTGTGGACGAGCGTGGCTTCGGTTGGTAAAAAAGGATGGAACAGGGTGAAGACCTATCTGACCCGTCGAGACGCAGTCGGCAACTATCGATTGTTTGACTCTGTGGGAGCGATGATCTGCTGGTCCTTGTTTTTGGAGCTGTTGATCGAAACGCTTTCCCGCCATTCGCTGTTGGATGCGCTGCTGTTCATGATACAGGCGCCGTATGCATTTGCCTACAGCTCGTTGCTTATCTTTTTCTCGCTGACACTGACCCGATTGACTCCTATCCGAGCGTTTTTGCAGGCGTTGGTATCGGTTCTGTGGATCACCATGGGTGTGGTCAATTGCATTTTGCTGATGAATCGGGTCACTCCCTTTACCGTGATCGATCTTTCGTTGGTCACCAGCGTATTCCGCATCTTTACGGTCTATCTTGGCATCGTGGAGATCATATTGATCATCGCGCTGATTCTGTTCGGCGTATCCCTGCTGGTGTTTCTCGCCATAAAAGCGCCTCGCGGAAAGGTCAAGTGGAAAAGCACCGTTGTCGGCGTTCTGATCTCGGCCTCGCTGGTTCCCGGCGGCTTCTATCTCGGTCTTGCGACCGACGTTCTGTCCGATCAGTTCCCCAATATTTCCGAAGCGTACGAAAACTACGGGCTGCCGTATTGCTTCTTGCTGGGGATCTTCGATCAGGGCATCAAGGAGCCGGAGGACTACTCCGAATCGCAGATCGAATGGATTTTGAAGCAGCTGGGCGAAGAACAGGAGAGTGCGCCCGAAAACAGCCCGAATATCATCTATTTGCAGCTGGAGTCCTTTTTTGACGTCAATTATCTGACGAACGTGGAGTTTTCGGAGAATCCGGTTCCGTACTTTACGCAGCTCAAATCACAGTATCTCAGCGGATTTTTGTCGGTTCCCTCAATAGGAGCAGGAACGGTCAATACCGAGTTCGAGGTTCTGACCGGTATGTGTCTGGACTATTTCGGCCCCGGTGAGTACCCTTACAAAACCGTACTGATGGAAAACACCTGCGAAACGGCAGCGCATAATCTGAAGGAATTGGGCTATGCAACGCACGCAATTCACAATTACGAAGGTACATTTTACGATCGCAATCAGGTCTATCGCAATCTGGGATTTGACAGCTTCACGTCAATGGAATATATGCAGAACGTGGGATTTAATATCAGCGGATCTTGGCCGAAGGACGAGATTTTGGTAGGCGAAATCTTAGACGCACTTTCCTCTACCGAAGAACGGGATTTTGTGATGGCGGTTTCTGTGCAGGGACACGGCAAATATCCCCCCATGACTCTGCCGTCAGATTACGAATATCCGATCAGCGCAACCTTTATTGACGGCAAGCTGGAGGGCGGTCTGTCTGACATTGCCGCGTTGTCCTATTACGTCAGTCAGCTGAACGAAATGGATGCATTTATACGGAAGCTGGTGGAGGCACTGTACAATTATCCCGAGGAAGTGATGCTGGTTTTGTACGGCGATCATCTGCCCAGTCTATCCATTGCGCCCGAAGACTTGTCGAATGGTAATGTTTTTCAGACTGAATACGTGATCCTGACCAATTACGGTGCGGAGGCAAACTACGGCGATCCGGGAGATCTGGAGGCCTTCCAGCTGGGAGCAGTGGCGATGGACGTTGCAGGCTTGCATCGTGGAATCCTCACCCGTTACCATCAGCGGATGAAGGATACGGACACCTATTTCAACGGTTTGGAAGAGCTGGAATACGATATGCTTTACGGCGGGCGTTTCGTGTACGACGGAAATTATAACCGCTATCCGGTCATGGATCTGCAAATGGGAACCCATCCCATCGAGATTACGAACGTGCAGGTAGATATGGAAAATGAGCTGATCACGGTCAGCGGTAGCAATTTCACGCAATGGAGTATGATTGAATTGGACGGTTCCCTGTATTCGGACACAGTATGGGTGGCCGAGGATCAATTGACGCTTTCGTACGACGGACTGTTTGAATCGTTACGGGTAGTACAGCAATCGCCCAACGGTGAAGCGCTCAGCGCCACGGAACCGTACGTATATGCTGTGCCTGCCGATTGAGCCGTTGAAAAACAATCAAATATTTAAGGAATACCCTCTTGCGTAATTCATTCAACCGTGATATAATAACGGTATAGCAGATATTACCCAATTTATAACGAGTGGAGATAGTCAGATGAAAATATTGATCACCAGTGATTGTTATTTACCAATGGTAAATGGCGTTGTCACTTCGATTCAGCAGCTTAGCGAAAACCTGCGGGCAATGGGACACGAGGTAAAGATCCTAACGTTGGCAATTGGCATGAAGAATTCCGTGGAAGGCGACGTGACCAGTTTGGCATCAATGAACGTCAATTTCATATATCCCGATGCGCGGCTGCGGCTTCCAAAATACAACGACGAGATCAAGCGATTGATCGAATGGAAGCCGGATCTGATTCATTCACAGAGCGAGTTTTCCAGTTATCTGATTGCCAAGCGTTTGGCGAAGCGCCTGCAGATTCCGATGATCCACACCTATCATACCGTATACGAGGATTACACCCATTATTTTTCTCCCAGCAAAAAGGTGGGGAAAAAGATCGTAGCATCGGGAACCCGTTGGGTCTGCAAAAAGACTAAGGCGGTGATTGCTCCTACCGAAAAGGTGCGGAAGATGCTGGAGCGATACGGTATCGGCCCCGATGGCAAGCCCGTACCCGTTATTCCCACGGGAATTAATCCTGATCCCTTTAACGATCGCTCGCAGCGGGATGCCATCCGTGAAAGATTCGGCGTGACTCCCGAGACCTGCCTGATGGTTGCCGTGGGCAGACTGGGCAAAGAGAAGAACTACGAGGAGGTACTGCGCTACTTGAAGCAGTACGAGGATCCCCGTGTGCGCCTTCTTCTGGTAGGCGACGGCCCTGACCGTGCGCGGCTGCAGAAGATGGCTGAAGAGCTGGAGCTTGGAAACCGTGCGATCTTTGCAGGGATGATTCCTCACAGCGAGATCGGCCCCTATTATACAGCGGCGGATCTGTTCGTCTGCGCCTCCTCCTCCGAAACCCAGGGACTGACCTATCTGGAAGCCGAGGCGGCGGGACTGCCCGTCCTCTGCCGCCGGGACGACTGCCTTGCCGGTGTGATCATCAACGGCGAAAACGGCTGGCAGTACGATACTTACGATGAGTTTGCTGACTATCTGACGCAGATGCTGGATTCTGACCTGCGCGCCAAGATGGGCTCATCTGCCAAAGCACATATGGAAGCCCACTATTCCGCTAAAGCCTTCGCCAAGAAGGTTTTGGAGATCTATGAAAGCATACTGGCAGGCCACGCCGCAAAAAACGAGCAGACTGTATAAACCCAAACATCCTGTTGGAATTTCCAACAGGATGTTTTGCGATGTTAATCTTTCGTACAATGGAGATCGCCGCCGGCTCGGACGTCGCCCTCCACGTAGCCGCATTCCACGTCGCCGTCGGCAGTGACGTTTCCGTGAACGTCTCCGCACTCTACAGAGTCGCCCGCGCGGACGTTACCGCCCACGTTACCGCACTCCACTCCGTCACCTGCAGTAACGCTGCCGCCAACGTTACCGCATTCTACGCCGTCTCCAGCATTGACGCTTCCGCCGACCTCGCCGCAATCGACGCTGTCGCCCGCGCTGACGTTGCCGCCCACATTGCCGCAATCGACCCCGTCTCCGGCGCTGACGTTGCCGCGAACCTCGCCGCAATCTACGCCGTCGCCTGCATTGACGCTTCCGCCTACGTTGCCGCATTCCAGGCTGTCACCTGCGCTGGCGTTTCCGTTCACGTCTCTGCACTTCAGTGAGCCCGCGCAGATTACGTCCAGCGCCTCCCCCTCGTAGGTGAAGGATAGCTCGCGGCATCCGCGGTCGCCTTCCTGAACCAGCTTGTGCCCGACGAACGCTACCAGCCTCAGCTTGCCGTCGTCCGCCCAGGGCAGGGAAGGAACGGTCTTGCCGACGAACTCGAAGCGCGGATCACTTGATCGGTCGGCGTCCGCCCCGCCGTGATTGATGCGCACCGAGTTGATCGCATCCCGCGCCACGTCGATGGAATTTCGTACCACGTCCCGCACCGATTCGCCAAGAGATTTGTCCACGTTTACGGATGCGTTCACCTCTACCGTAACCGCAGGGGGCTCGTGGGGCTCTTCGCTCTTCTGATAGCGTCCCTGCTCCGGCTGAGTGCGCTGCTTTTGCAGATCCGCCTGCTGCTTTTCCAGTTCCCCCCGACGTGCCTCCAGCTCCTCCCGACGCGCTTCCAGCTCCGCGCGCTGCTCGGCGGCATCGGCTTGCGTGCTTGCCCAATGCTCCCTCAAACCTTGACGGCTTGCATCCAAGCCGCGCAGGCTGGCCTCCAAGCTTTTGCGGTGTTCCTCGAATCTGCGCTTCTCTGCGACGTCGCCCCTTTGCTCGGCTCGTTCAATGTCTTCGGAAATGCGATCGATCTCGTCACCGAGCTCGTCGATCTTGTCTCCAATCTCATCAATCCGATCGCTCGCCTCCTCTGCCTCGTCGTCCAGCTCTTCCATTTCGTCGTTCAGATCGTCGATCTCATCGTCCAGATCGTCGATCTCGCCGTCGATCACTTCGATCTGCTTGTCGATGGCGTCCAGCTTTTTATCCAGCTCCTCCAACTCCTCCTCGGAGAGAGGGGGCACCGTGGGGGCGGGCAGGGCAGTCTCTTCGCCCATGCGGTAGACCTTGCCCACCTTGCAGTCTTCGGAAAGGTGGATCTCGCCGTCGCAGTAGAGCTTTTCCACCGTACAATTACCGGATAGAGTCACGTTCTGCGCCCAGATCTCGCCGAAATCGCACCAAACGGCGGTCAGCTCGGTGCACTCGATGTGTTCCACTTTCGAACGGGAGCTGTTTCTGGAAAATGCGCGCGGTTGGATGGTCACCACGTCACCGAACACTTCCTTCGCAAAAATAACGCCGCTGATACGGATGCAGTCTGCGCTGACCGATGCGTTGGCGGTGAGAATGCCCGAGCAGAAGAGAGAATCCCCCTCCAGCTTTTCCTCAGCGGTAAAATTGCCGCCGATCTCCATCTCACCGCCGCGAACGGGCGCGTGTGCGTTGAAAATACCCGATACACGTAGTGCTTCTGCGGTCAGCGGCGCGTGGACGTTGCAGATACCGCCGATCTTCACCGATTGCGCGGTGACCTCCTCCGAAAAGGTGGCGATACCCGAGACTGAGACCTCGTTATAGTTTCCGCCGGCGGCGTTGCCCATGCCGGTGAATTTGAGATTATGTAACTGTTCCATGATAGATTCCTTTCTGAATTTATTCGTTCGTTTCGGTGTTGTTCAACATCATCGAAATCGCCGTAGCGATCTCGGACAGGGGGGCGGCCGCGATCTTCTCCAGCCGCGGGTCGGCGATCAGTCCGCCTTCGGACGATAGGGTCAGCAGATAGCGGGGACGCTCGGCGCGCCAAAGGGTCAGCGTCATTCCGGTAGCCGTCTCGGGGGAGAGCTGACCTGTCATCGACAGCGCTGACGTGGTCAGCGCCCGCTGATCGGGGAGGGGAAGGAGGAGCGATTCGGTCAGTCGGGTCAACGCGGTGGCGATCAGCGCCACGGGATAGGGACATCCGGACGGATAGGTCTCCCGCAGGATCAGCCTGATCGTGGGGGTCACGGGAAGGTCGGAATCGCTCACGGTTTTCGGCGCAGACGGAGGATTGGCCTCCTCGTTAAACCGCCGCGCCAGCTCCTCCAGCGAATATTGCTCCTTCAGCTCCAGTATCGCGCGGATGCGGGGAAGGATCTTGTCCCGCTCGAAAAAGGTCTCCTGTCCCGTGAAGGCGGACTGCTTCATAAACCATTCCTCGGGAATCAGCCCCTCCCGCTTCCAGCGGTAGAGCTGACCGTAGGAGATACCGGTCATTTGTAATAGTTCTCGCTTAGAGATCTGCATTCATTCACCTCGTCTCAAAATCGTACGCTGCCTTGTAACATCGGATCCATAAGTCGCAAAACAGCGTAACAATGTTTTGTTACAATGACAGTATAACACAGTAGAGACCGTTTGTCAATAGGGAATAGACAAAAAACAAAAAATTCCGCCTTGTAAAAGACGGAATTTTTCAAATTAAGCATTGTTCGTAGGTCGATTGGCGGAGATCGCCTTCTCGCCCATCCATTGCCGATGCTTGACCGAGAAGCCAATGCGCCCGTACCAATCCACCAGCGCCACGTAGCGAAGCTGGATGGTGTCACAGCCTTGGGACTTCAGCCATTCGATGGCTCTGGCGACCATTTGCCGTCCGATGCCGCGCTCACGTGCAGAGTGGATCACGCCAACGCAACCGAAGGCACCGACTTTGCATTCAGCATTACCGAATATGCCGCCGTCGGCTTCGACGATCTCAAATCCTACGATCTTGCCATCGAGAATGGCAAGAATGATGGGATCTGTGCAGGACTTGTAGTACCGCACCCAATTTTCGTGTACATCTGCAACCGCGTGCAAAACTGTTGGTCGATCCTCTTCGGTTGCCATCCGAAACTGTAGCCATTGAGGTGCTTCGGGAATAGGGAAGCGGACGGGATCGTATTCTGCCGTCTGTAGCTCCATGTTGGCGCTGACCCAATCGGCAGAGTACCCGCGCCGTTCGAAGAAGTCCTGCGCGGAAGGCTCGTCGGCGGGCACGCCCTGGAGCAGATAGTGCTTTCCGCGTCCCAGTATGATCGTTTGCGCGCCGGTTTCTCGGATCAACTCTTCCGATTGCTCCAGAAGGCGAGATCCGATCCCTTGATTCCGATAGTCGGGGGCAACGCAAAGCAAGGAAATAGAGTTTCCGTGAATCAGCGAGTAGCCGATCAGCCGCCCCCCGTCGTATTCGGAAACGATCTGCGCCAGCTCGGGCTTCAGTTGTTCGTTGAACACCGCTTCCGACGCGGGATACTCCGGGAAACAAACCTGAAACAAGCGATAAAGTTCATGAATCATAAATTGTTACCATAGTACAAGTCAGCCCCGCAAGGATTTGCGGGGCTTTTTAGAAAGTTTTTGGAGACCCACATCAATTCGGCACCGCCGAATTGATGTAGTACGCCCTGAAGGGCGTACTACATGGGACGTCTTCTTTCAAGAAGGTTCCTGCCGGAGCCTCGAATACATTAAATCTCGAATCCTGCGTACTTTAGTACCAGCTCGGAGAAGATAGAGTTTGCCCAAGCAAACCAGGTGCGGCTGAACTTCTCAGGCTCGCTGGCGTGGATGGACTCGTGCATGAAGAAGGTGCCTGCGTGAGAGTTCACCAGCATATTGAGGATTTCCTCGATCTCTTCCTTGCTGTCGGTGGTAAGCCCCTGCAGAGAGAGAGCGATAGGCCAGACGTAGCCGGGATCGGTGTGAGGAGAGCCGATGCCCTTCAGCACCGAACCCTCGTAGTAGTAGGGGTTCTTCTTGGACAGGATAAACTTACGGGTGTTCTGATAGATAGGATCGTCTGCGGAGCAGTAGCCCAGATAAGGCGCGGAGAGAAGGGAAGGCACGTTGGCGTCGTCCATCAGGTTGTAGTTGCCCAGACCGTCGGTCTCGTAAGCGTAGATGGTGCCGTAGTCGGGATCTTCCACGGTGCCGAACTTCTTGATGCCCTCGTCGATCTCGGCGCGCAGCTTCAGAGCGCGAGCAGCCAGAGCCTCGTCCTTGTAGATCTCGGTAGCGATCTCGGCGGCGTAGCCCAGCGTTACAACGGCGTACATCTCGGCGGGGATCAGATAATTGTAGATGCATGCGTCGTCAGAGGGACGGAATGCAGACCAGGTCATGCCGGTGTAGCCTACAGGCTCGCCCTTGCCGCCGCGGGTCATAGTATCAGACTGCTTCCAGGGATTGGGACGCTCGAAGGTGTAGGGGGACTTTTCGGCGTGATACTGCTCGGTCTCCCACAGATCGAGGATGATGTTCATGGAGTTCTTGAAGGCGTCGGTGAAGTGAGAGGTTCTGCCCACCTTCTTCCAGAACTTGTAGGCGATAAACAGCACGGAGCAGAGGGAGTCTACCTCATACTTGCGCTCCCACACCCAAGGGCTGCGGAAGGTGATGTCGTCGTGATGGCCGCGCAGGGGATCGTCGCCGTTTTCGTTGAAGGCGTTGGCGTAGGGGTCCATGGGCAGATAGAGGGAGTAGCGGTTGATCATCTTCTCGATGATGTCGGCCAGCTCCTCGTTCTCGCGGGCAACGGGCAGGTAGTGGTGTACCTGTGCGGAGCTGTCGCGAAGCCACATGGCGTGGATGTCACCGGTGATAACGAATGCGGAGCCGTCGTCCAGGATCTTGGTGGTGGTCTCCAGAGTGTTGGGGTAGCAGTTCTTGAACAGGGGAACCAGATCGTCTCTGCCCATCTCGTGGAGGCGGTCGCAGACCTTCTCGATCTGATCCTTCAGAATGTGGTCAAAATTGCTCATGATTTTCTCCTAATATGTAGATATTTATATTGACTCCGCAGATGCGGGAATCTGATCGATCGTTACGCGGGTTCGTGATGGCTGACGCCCATATGCAGCAATATGCTGCCGATGCTGTTGCCTGCGGTGATGACCAGAATCCGCAACCAAGCATCCCAAGTGAATCCTGCAAGGGCATAGTAATATACGTCCGCAATACAGTGCTCAAAGCCGCAGAAGATAAATACAGCCACGGGAAGCAGCACCAGTGCAAGCTGGAAGGTAGAGCCGTAAGGTGTGCGGCGGGTGCCCTCTGCCGCGATATACATCATAATGCCGCAAAAGATCGCCAATACGAAGAGACTTGGCAGACTGTCCGAGGATTTGACGGCCACGACGTTTTCTGCGGCGGCAACCAGGTTATCGCCGATGCGGGTAGCCTTTTGCATCACTGCGCCAAGCCACGCACCGAAGCAGTTTCCGAGCCAGACCAGACATAGCCAGCCAAGATAGGAGATCTTGTTGGCGGGAAGGTAGCCGACTCGGCCTGTGTAGAGCAGGAGCTTGAAGAATAGGATCGCGCACAAGCCAACGCCGAACAGGAAGCTGCCCAACAGCTGATTGGGACAGGAAAAAAAGACGGCACCACCGATAGATATACAAATGCCCGCAACCGTTGCGTGCATCAGATCGATTGCAATCGTCTTGATACGTGACTTCATAGGTATTCTCTCCCTGCCTGAGCTTAAGTTACTCTATTATAGCATATCTTCGTAAGATTTGCAATAGGATTTCACAAACAAATTCCCAACTCGTCCGTATTTGTAAGGGGAGTTGGCTGTCTTGCATGAATGTCTTGTTTAAATTTGTTCAAAAAATTTTCAATTTGTTAACATTTTGACTGTAAAGTTGTTTATATGTAGGACTATAATTATAGGTGCGCTTTACGGACGCCTTGAGCGGAGTAAACTATGCGCAGGACGAATTAAGAAAGAAGGATAACGCTATGAGCGAAAAAGCAAAAAAAACAGGCGGTTGGCGTACCAATAAGTGGGTGCGCGCCGCGATCCCCGCACTCTTGCTGCATTGCAGTATCGGTACGGTATATTGTTGGTCCATTTTCAGTGAGGAGATCGGAAAACACATCGGCTTCTCCAAAGGTGCAACTGAATGGGCGTTCAGTTTCGCCATCTTTTTCTTGGGAATGTCTGCCGCGTTTATGGGCAACGTCGTTGAAAAGAACATTCACAAATCCTCGCTGATCGCAGCGATCTGCTTTGCGGTGGGCATGGCAGGTACCGGCTTTTTCATTTATTACGGTGGAGAAAACCCCGGTAGCACCCTCGCATTGATCGGTATATACGTCTGTTACGGTCTCATCATGGGCATTGGCTTAGGACTTGGCTATCTGTCGCCGGTCAAAACCTTGATGCTCTGGTTTTCCGATCGCAAGGGTCTTGCCACAGGTCTTGCGGTTGCGGGCTTTGGCGCTGCAAAGGCAATCGCAAGCCCCATTATGCAATGGATGCTGGGCGGCTTGGGAGAAGGCGGCTTGTATAAGATGTTCTGGATCCTCGCGCTCGTATATTTTGCGATGATGTTTACCGGTCATCTGCTTCTGAAAAAGCCCGAAGGCTGGCACGAGCCTCAGACCAAGGAAAAGGGTCAGGGCATCCTGTCGGTCATCAAGACCAGACCCATTATGAACTATATCGGCATCTGGCTGATGTTTTACATCAATATCACCTGCGGTCTGGCACTTTTGTCACAGGAAAAGGCAATCGTCAAGTGTTTGGGGCTGGCATCGATCGTAGGAATCGTTTCTACCGTTTCTGCGGTCTTCAATGCGGGCGGACGACTCTTCCTTTCTGCCGCGGCAGACAAAATGAAGGATCGCAATACCATGTACAAGATGATCTTCATTGCTTCCATCGTGATGACTGCGGTAGTCATTCTCACCGGCGGTATCGCAAACGGTGCGGGCAATTGGCTGCTCGTTGTTCTGGTTCTTACCCTGATTATGGTAGTCAACGCAGGCTACGGCGGAGGCTTCTCTAACGTTCCTACGCTTCTGTCCGACCATTACGGCATGGGCAGCATCAGCGCGTTGCACGGTATTACCTTGTCCGCTTGGGCGTTTGCAGGTCTGTCCGGTAATCAGCTGGCCACCTGGATCGTTAATCATTTCGGCAAAGAAGTGGTAATTGACGGAAATACCGTTAATCCCGAGGGGTATCAGGCCGTGCTGTATGTAACGCTGGTGCTCTATATCGTAGCATTCCTTCTCAGTATGTTCTTTGTCAGATCTCCTAAGAAGGCAAAAGAATAAGCTTCTCAAAAAAATCGCTTCGGCGATTTTTTTGATTGGGTTGATATTGACAACCGTTCAGCGCGGTGATATAATTGCATTACCGAACCAAGGAAACACAGTACGACCCCCATCGTTTGAAATAGGAAGCGGGTGTAAGTCCCGCACGAGTGCGTCGCCGTGATCGGCAAGAGATCTCCACTATGCCACTGAGCAAGAGCTTGGGAAGGCGCGAGATTTCGCTGGAGCCGTCAGTCGGAAGACTTGCTGTGTCATCCGTATCTATGCTGCGCATACCGGCAGAGGATGCAACAGACAAAATCTTTCTTTACCATTGTCAATGGCGAAACGCTACCGTTTAGCAGGATGTCCCCGGTTCGGGAAAGAAAGGAAGGGAGAGCATGAAATTCTCCATTCAACTGCTGTCGCTGCTTTTTGCGCTGCTGCTGACCCTCAGCCTCTGCATCGGCATCACCGCCTGCAAGGATGCAACCGAAGCAGACAAAGACGGAACAGAAGCCGCCGAGCAGGTAACGTTCACTTTTACGGTCGTGCATTCTGACGGTACGGAAAAGTCCTTTGAGGTCACCACCGATGAGGAAACCGTCGGTGCAGCGTTGATCGCAGAGGGGCTTATCTCCGGCGAGGACGGCGACTACGGTCTGTATGTCAAGGTCGTAGACGGCGAAACCGCCGATTACGACCTGGATCAGAGCTACTGGTCGTTCTACGTCGGCGACGAGTACGCGATGACGGGCGTGGACAAGACGCCTATCACCGACGGTGCGACCTACTGGTTCAAATATACCAGGTAAACAACAAAACGGCTTTCCGCAAGGAAAGCCGTTTTGTTTAGCAGGGAATCGTAGGTTGCAAGTCGAAAAAAGAATTACAGTACGCACTAAAAAATCTGTGCGCAGGGCTTGACAATCGGGTGAATGTATGCTATAATATACGCATGAAAATGAATTTGTAAAGGAGCGTACCTGCTAATGAAATTATGGCTTGATAACGGGCTGATTCCCGGCACCGTACTGAAGAAAGAAGAAAAGGGGAATCTCACCGGCATGGCGTTTCTGGATAATATCTACTACGTTTCCAGCGGCGTTATGCTTACCCAGATCCGCGACATCTCGGGCATCGACGGCTCCACCCTCCAAAACTGGGTCAAGCGCGGTTGGGTCAGCAATACCGTCAATAAAAAGTATTCCAA
>CAZFJJ010000002.1:0-4334 GCA_964519075.1 uncultured Lachnospiraceae bacterium | reverse complement strand
AAAACTGGGTCAAGCGCGGTTGGGTCAGCAATACCGTCAATAAAAAGTATTCCAAGGATCAGCTTGCCCGCATTCTGATCATCAATATGCTCCGCAGCTGTATGCTGCTGGAAAGAGTGGATCGTCTGCTCCACTATATCAACGGCGAGCTGGACGATACCCGCGACGACCTGATCCCCGAATCCCGCCTGTACGACTATATCTGCACCATCTACGACCGTTACGTTGAGGATGAGTGCGAGTGCGAGGCACAGCTGGATCAGATCATCGTAGAGACCACCGCTGACTATACCGAGCCGGTTGCCGGCGCACGTCAGCGTCTCAACGCTACGCTGAAAATTGTCATCATTGCTTATCTTGCATCTATTGCAGGAAGCAAGGCGAACGAGCTTTTCTTGGAGCTGTAATCAAAAAATTCCCGCCCATAGGGCGGGAGTTTTTTAGTTGTGCTTCGGAGGGAAGGGCGGTCGTTTGCCGTCCATCGGCGGTCTGCCGCCGCGGGGAGGCTGGGGAGGACGGTCGTCGATCGGTCTGCCGCTACGGGGAGGGGCAGGAGGATGATCTTTGAACGATCCCCCCGGTATCGGCAGTATGTCCGCACCGGAAGGGAGCGGTCTTTGACCTTGTTCGGGACGGAAACGATCTCGCTGATTGTCAAAATTCTCCTCACGGATCGTATCCTCCTCGGAGGATATATAGCGTTTCGCCTGCGTAGAGAAGAGCTCATAATACTTGCCGTGAGCCGCCATCAGTGTCTTATGATCGCCCATTTCGATGATCTTACCGTATTCCAGCACGATGATTTTGTTGGCGGCGGTGGCGCTGGACAGACGGTGAGAGACGAAGACGGTGGTCTTATCCTCTGAGAGCTTGTCGAACTGATTGAAGATCTCCTGCTCTGCCATGGGGTCGAGGGAAGCGGTAGGCTCGTCCAGAATCAGGATATCGCTGTCGCTGTAGAAGGCGCGGGCGATAGACAGCTTCTGCCATTGACCGATGGACAGCTCGATGCCTTCCTTCTCGAAATAACGCATTAGCGGCGTATCGTACTGCTGCGGCAGCTTCTGAATGTACTCGTCGGCAGAGGAATTGATGGCCGCCTCGCGGATCTCGCCCTCAACGATGGGCTTATCTACCTGACCGAAGGAGATGTTCTCGGTGACCGAAACGGCGTACTTGCCGAAGTCTTGGAAAATGATGCCGAAGACCTTGTACAGCTCCTGCGGATCGTATTCCCGAATGTCCTTGCCGTCGAAGAGGATCACGCCCTCGGTGGGATCGTAGAGACGGGTGAGCAGCTTGATCAGCGTGGTCTTGCCTGCGCCGTTGAGACCTACCAACACGGCGGTGTCACCGGGATCGAGGCGCAGGTTGATGTCATCCAGCACCTTGCGGGTAGTGCCGGGATAGACGAAGGAAACGTGCTGAAATTCGATGGTGTGTCCGCAGTGCCGTTTTACGGGACTGCACTGTTCGGGGAGCAGAGGGGTAATATGCTTTTCCTCATTCATAAAGAGGATCATATTATCGATGAACAACGTGCCCTCGTAGATGGTGGCAACGGTGGAGATCAGCGTAGCAACGCCGGAGGCGATGGAGTTGAGCGCACCGGTGTACAGGGAATAATTACCGATCTCGGTAATACCGCCCAGACGTACCTGATTGGCAATGAAGAGGAACAGCAGGCAGTTGACCGTGGAGGTCACCAGCGAAAGACTGATGTTCCACGCACCTTCTTGCCAGATCAGCTTTTTGATACCGCCGAAATAACGCTTGAAGACCTCGTTGTATCTACCGATAAAGGTGTCGGACAGACCGAAGAGACGTACCTCCTTGGCAAGATCCTTGTTTACCAGAAGATCGGAGTAATAGGTCATCTGGCGGCGATCCTTGGAGCGGCGGCGCATATACGTAAAGTTCTTTCTGCGGAAATAGAAGCTGATGATAGCAGACGGTGCAGCCAGTACGATGACCACCAGCGGTGCCCACCAAGCAATGGCGCAGAGTACCACGATGTAGCTGACGATGCTGATCAGATTACTGATGATGTTGAAGGTAGCGTTCAGCACGTTGACCGGACGCACGCCCGCCTCGCGGTTGGCGTTCTCCAGCCGTTCGTAGAAGTCGGGCATATCGAAGGAGGCGAGGTCAATATCCCGCGCCTTCTGCATGATCTTCACCTTGATGTGATTGGTGACCATTTCGCTGGACAGCCGCGTGACGATATTATTGATGTGATGGACGAAGCTGTTGAAGAAGAGATAGCCGAACTGCAGCACCAGCGGGAAGAGAATGTCCGAGAAGGCGACTGCCTCACCGGTCTGGGCGAATGCCACCAGAGCCAGCGAGAGCTTGGTCAGCAGATTGGCGGCGATCAGCGAGCCGACTACGGGCATGATGCCGTTGAAGAGTGCCATGAACATCATGGAAAAGAGCAGGGAGGGGCGCGCCTCCCAGACCAGTCCCACGATGTAGAAGAGTCGGGAGAAGAAATTTGAGATCAACCGCACCAAATAGCCGGGCACCTCACCCAGCGACTGAGGCTTGGGTTCTTTCAATTTCTCGTTCATTTCGTGATTAGGGGGAGGACCGAATCCGGGACCCATAGGATCATCTCACTTTCCAAAAAATAATTAGATTGCTAACTAATTAATAGTATACAGGATGTTTGTGAACATTTTGTGACCATATACAGAAAAGTTGTAAAAAAACAGCGCCCAAGCCGATGGGGTACATCTTCTTGGGCGTTGAAGTTATCGTTTGTGTAAGATAATATCGATGGAAGCGAGCTCCTCTGCGGTAAAGGTGGAATTCTCCAAAGCCTTCACATTTTCATGCACCTGCTCTGCGCGGCTGGCACCGATGAGGGCGGAGGTGACGCCGTCGGTGCGGAGTGTCCATGCCAGCGCCATCTGCGCCAGCGTCTGACCGCGGCGCTGGGCGATAGCGTTCAGCGCGCGAACCGTTCTCAGCAGGTTTTCGTTAATGTCGGATGCCCGCATGAAACGGGGATCGTGAACCGCACGGGAGTCGGCAGGGATGCCGTTTAAGTAGCGTCCGGTCAGCTTGCCGCCTGCCAGAGGACCGAAGGCGATACAGCCAACGCCGTTTGCCTTCAGTATGTCGGTGAGTCCGTGCTCGATGGAGCGGTTGAACATAGAGTAATTGGGCTGATGGATCAGCATATGGGTGCCCATCTTCTCCAGAGTCTTGATTGCCACCTCAGCCTGCTCGGGACTGTAGTTGGAAATGCCCACGTAGAGCGCCTTACCGCTTCTGACGATGTCGTGGAGTGCCTGCATGGTCTCCTCGATGGGGGTGTGGGGATCGGGACGATGGTGGTAGAAGATGTCCACATAGTCCAGATGCATTCTCTTCAGCGACTGATCCAGGCTGGCGATGAGATATTTACGGGAGCCGTCGTTGCCGTAGGGACCCTGCCACATATCGTAGCCCGCTTTGGTGGAGATCAGCAGCTCGTCACGGTGGGTGTGCCAGTCACGATCCATGTGGATGCCGAAATTGCGCTCGGCCTCGCCGTAGGGAGGACCGTAGTTGTTGGCCAGGTCGAAGTGGGTGATGCCGTTGTCAAAAGCGGTGCGCAGGATGTCCTTCTGCACACCGAAGGGAGTAATGTCACCGAAGTTGTGCCAAAGTCCCAGGGAGATGGCGGGCAGCTTGATGCCACTTCTGCCGCAACGGCGGTAGGGTATCTTGTTGTAACGGTCGTTTGCGGGTTGATAACTCATAGCAGAGTCCTCCTGATATTGATTTTACTGCTCGTCCACGGGGAGAGTCTCGGCTCGCTCGGAAATGCTCTTTTTGAAGTTCACCACGTAGTGGGTATACTCGGCGTTCATATAGTTCGAGGTAATGAGGAAGTCTGCTGTGGAACGGTTGTTGGCAATGGGAATATCGTAAACCTGTGCGATTCTCAGCAGTGCCTTCACGTCTGGGTCGTGGGGCTGTGCGGAGAGAGGGTCGGAGAAGAAGATCACCATGTCAATGCGACCTTCCACGATGCGGGCGCCGATCTGCTGGTCGCCGCCGAGAGGGCCGGAGTTGAATCCGCGCACGGGCAGACCGGTCTTTTCGGAAATGATGCGGGCGGTAGTGCCGGTACCTACCAAAAAATGGCGTTCCAGGATCTCTTTATTCTCGCGGCACCAGTCCACCAGGTCCGCTTTCTTGAAATCGTGCGCGATCAGCGCAATGTTCTTCTGCTTTTCGATCACACGAGGGATATAGTTATCGTTTTTCTCGTACATTTTGATCATCCTCCGTTTCGGGAATCTGCGGCTCGGCAGACGCCTTTGACCGCCGAAATCCGTATA
>CAZFJJ010000001.1:0-41408 GCA_964519075.1 uncultured Lachnospiraceae bacterium | reverse complement strand
GGCTCGACTGCTTCGTTGGCCTTGCGGATAGCGATCACGATCTTGCTACGGTCAAAATCGACGGTAGAGCCGTCGCGCTTGATAACCTTCATGTTCTTCCTCTTTCTTTCTGTTTCGTCCTGTGATTGCGGGTGAGTTAACCGGAAATATCATATATTTTGATAAATTTAGCAAAACTATTAAATATTGGTATGTAACGTCTTGCGTTAGAAACCTCCCGCCATGGCGGGAGGAGATTTAGTGCAGAGTTATAATACCACAACATCTTGTGTTTGTCAATGGGCAAAAACCACAATATATTGTGGTCATTTTTGTATACAACGATGAAATCTGCCATTTTTGCAGCAAAAATCCCCGCCGAAGCGGGGATTTCGTTATAAAACAAAGCTTTTTTCGATTATAACAGACACAATATATTGTATGTAATTTAGCTTTCGGCACAATATATTGTGTTTGATCAAAGGTCACTCCTCGACTACGTTGCCCAGCGTGATCGACAGATACGGCAACTGAACCTTAAGCTTGGTAGTGCCGATGTAAGGAAGACCGTCCTTCCATTCAACCGGCTGAATGCGCACGCTTCGTCCGCTCCAGCCGCTGCCGGACTCGATATTGGCGTGGTAGATCACCCAAAGCGAACCGTCCTCGGCAGTGGTAAAGGAGCAATGTCCGGGGCCGAAGGTCTTTACTCCTTTGGTCAGAAGCGGCTCATCCAGCTTCTGCCACCCTTTGGATTTCATCAGGAGATTGCCTTTACAGTACACGGCCGTCAAGCTGTAATTGTCGCCCCAGCTTCCGTTGCAGGAATAGACCACGATGATCGTATCGCCGTTGATCAAAACCGCGGGACCCTCGTTGACCGAAGGGCTGGTGTCGTAGCGCTCGTAGCTCTTGGACGGGCTGGAGATCAGTACGCGCTCACTGTCGATAGTCCAGGGATTGCTCATGTGTGCGATATACAGATTCTGCTGACCGTCGGTATCACCCGGCCAACCGGACCAAACGGTGTACAGCTCGTCGTTATACTGGAACACGGTGCCGTCGATCGCCCATTTATCGGTAGAGTCGGTCACCTTGCCCACCAGCTCAAAGGGATCCGTCGGATCCTGCGACGTGCCCTTGAGACAGTACATTCTGTGCGCAGCGTTGTCGCCGGTGCCTTCACACATTGCAACGTAGATATACCACTCGCCGTCAATGTAATGAAGCTCGGGTGCCCACACGTTCTCAAATCCGCCGTTCGAACGATCAAACACACGAACGCCATTGTCCTTGACGATATTGTCCAGACCGTCGATCTTAGCAACCATTACGCCGCCGTCGCTCCAGCAATAATAGTAGGAGCCATCGTGCTCGATCACGTAGGGATCGTCGCCGCCGATGTCACGAGTGTTGGAAACTTCCTTATACAGATAACCAACGGTTCCCTGAATGCGCACCGACAGATCGGACATGACCTTCAGGGTTTGGTCTTCCGATACGTAGCGGTTCAGAAACTCCTTGGCTGCCAGAATAAAGCCTCCGTCGAAATTGGATATGATCACGACCTGCTCGTCAATAACGTAAAAGCCCACCTGTTCGGTCTCCAGCTTGCCGTAGGCTTCCAGGGATTGCGTACGGTTGGTCAGTCCCAACAGGATCTCCTTCGCGCCCTCGGCAGCAGGCTCCGCGTCAGACTTCAGATCCATAAAAACGAACAGCTTTTCTCGGAGCAACGAGTTAAATTCGCGGTATTCCTTCATTTCTGCCTCCGTTGCATTTGAAGGATAGACCAAAACGTAATCGGTAGCCTGATCAGAAACGATCGTTAGCTCCGTCGCGGCAGTCTCGGGATCGATAAAGTCGCCGCCGCAAGCGGTGAGCAACGACAGCAGCAGAACAGCGATCAAACCAAGACAAGTCATTTTCCGAAGTGATTTCATTGATTCCTCCTGATTATTTATATATTTATATAGATTATAACAGAAAATTTCGGTTCTGTCAAGTCCGCCAACGAACTCAATGATGATAATCTGCCATTTTGCGTACATATTCCTCGCATACCGATCGCCAATACCGATAATTTTTCTCGGACAGCGATCCGTCTGCGTACAGCTCCTCGGTGCGGACGGTCAACCGCTCTCGCGCACGGTGCGCAGGCTCCTTGTAATTGTTGGACAGATACTGGCGCAGCTCGTGGAGGAGCTTTTCCAGCTCTTTTTGGGCGCGAAGACCTGCAAAAAGGCTCATTTGCAAAGTCCCTCCAGTATATCAGCGACGATGCACTTCATCTCGGGGATCTTATCTTCGATCTCAGCTACCAGCTTCAGTTGCGTGCGGCAACGATCCAGATTCTGTCCGGGACGGGAGGTCTTGAAATAGGTGTCCCCCAACAGATAATCGGTCAGGAAGCGCATACCGCATTCCATGGTGATCAGCTTCACCGAGAACGGCAGCAGAGCCGCCTCCGACGCGGTCAGACTGTCGCCGACCTCTTCGAGAAAGCCCTTGGTAAAGGTCTCGAACAGGGTCAGATCGAAGTGTACCAGCGAGAGATCACGTTCGTCCTCTGCGGCGGTTGAAGCGCCGAAACGGAGCGCATCGCCGTAGTCGTAAAGGAGCGAGCCGGGCATCACGGTATCGAGATCGATCACGCAGACCGCAGTGCCGGTATTCTCGTCCATCATAACGTTGTTGAGCTTGGTATCGTTGTGGGTGACCCGCAGAGGGATCTTCCCTTCCGCAATAGCGGAAACGATCACGTCGGTGTCTGCTTCCCGCGCGTAGCAGAAATCGATCTCTTCACGGGCAAGTGCGACCCGTGAAAACTGATCGGCATCGACTGCTGCACGCAGCGCTTCAAAGCGGGAGCGGGTATTATGGAAGTTGGGAATGGTTTCCTTCAGACGGTCCGCGGGAAAGCCGGAGAGCATCTTCTGAAACCTGCCGAAGCCCTTGGCCGCCTGATAAAAGAGCTGCGGGGTTGCACTGTCGTGAGAGACCGCACCGGTGATCGTCTTATAAACTCGGTAGCATTCTCCGTCGTCGGTGCGGATAAACCACGCGCCGTTCTTTGCGGGAATGGGGGTCAGCGTTTCCCGCTCGGGATCGCCGCCGTGAGCGGTCAGCCAATTTTTCAGATAGCCGGTGATCAGCACCACATTGTTGGTCAGCCCCTTAGGATCATTGAACACCGAGGTGTTGATCCGCTGAAGGACGTAGCTACGATCTTCGGTTATAAAGGTATCGTTAATATGTCCGTTTCCAAACGGAATAGGACGGGAATCAATACCGAACCGTTTCAGTATTTCACGTTTGTCGTTCATCTGTTGGATGTCCTTTCATCGAAAGTCTTTCTATTACTTCCATTATACCTATTTTTTTCGATTTGTCAAATACTTTCAACATTTTTTCGGAATAATCTTGACATTAATTGCACGATGTGCTAAAATAAAGCCACTATGAGATAAACACGGAGGTTTATATGAAAACTACGTTAAGAATCGTCGCTCTGCTACTGTCCGGACTGATGCTCTTCTCCTGCGCAGGTCAATCTGCCGACAGCGTGACCACCACCGCTGACGAAGCTTCTACTACCGATGCACCCGAAAACGCCCCCCCCGCATCCACCGAAATCACGTTGATCTACTCTCCCAAGTCCGGAGATATTACCGAGGTTACCGGTGACAATTCGGTTGAGCTTTCGATCAAGGATGCTTACCAAGTCGGCGACCGAATCAAGATCACTCTGCCCGAGGGTCAGCATTACGTGGCGTTCTGCCTGAGCGAAGGCAACGTTGAAGAAACTATCCTGTATCTGCCTAAGTCCACCTTCACCTACACCGTGCAGAACATCTCGATGAGCTATCCTCCTAAAATGAGCAGTGAGAGAAAATCCACCATCACCGCCCGAATCCCCACTACCGAGGAGCTGACCTCATCCCGCAACCTTGCCTGCAACCCTGCAGACCTTGAGTCCAACAAAAACGCATATCCTCACGCTACCACCTCCAACGTACACGACAAGAGCAACGAGTCGAACCGTCTCCAGTTCGAGGCAAGAAACGCCATCGACGGCTTCACTCAGAACACCGGTCACGGCACCTGGCCCGTACAATCTTGGGGCCCAGGATCTGATTGCGACGCCTCCGACACCTTCAAGATCGACTTCGGACGAGACGTTTCCCTCACCGAGATCGTGATCTACCTGCGCGCAGACTTCCCTCACGATACCTACTGGGATAGCTGCACCGTCAAGTTCTCCGACGGCACAACTCAGGTGCTGAGCTTCACCAAGACCGCCGACGCCCAGTCCTTTACCCTGGAATCCGCAGTGACCACCTCCTCCATCACCTTCACCGGCTTTAACAAGGTCGCCGGCTCCGATTGGGCTGCATGGATGGAAATTCAGGCCATCGGTTCGGATATCGTGGGATAATCAATTTCATTACTGTAAAACATCCGCTCCCGATTTACGGGAGCGGATGTTTCTACTGCACCCCTCAGCCAAACTCGGATTCCAGACCGATCTGTCCCAGCATGGTCTCGTAGGTCTTGGGTAGCGCACGCTTGAGGTTGACGGGCTTTCCGTCTTTAAGATAGCAATGGGAGGTCTTGCCGATGGTGCGGAGGGCACCGGTGGCAACGTCGTAGACCTTATAACTGAAGGAGAAGCGAACGCCGGTGAACTCTTCAAATTTCACACAGATAGCAAGAGTGTCACCAAAGGTAGCCATGCCTTTATACTCAGCGGAAGCGGACAGTACAGGAACCACGTAGCCCGACCGCTCGATCTCTACGTATGATACTCCAAGCTTTTCCAAAAAGTCGATGCGGGCTTCTTCGAAATAGCGGACGTAGTTGGAGTGATGCACGATCTGCATACAGTCGGTCTCGTAATACTGTACCTTATGGAGGTATGCGGGAATCATCGAATGCACCTCACGCAAGCACTTCCAGAGGTGCTTCAGCCTCCTCGGGCTCGTCCGCGCCTTCGAAGATTACGGAGACGGTCAGTTCGTCGGTGGCGACCGCTTCGTCTGCAACGGGGGCGCCGTCCTTGTGGGCGGATCTGCGGCGGCCGCGCTTGGATGCGGGTGCATCCGCCGATCCGGACGCCTCTTCGGGAAGAGGAACGGCGTTCAGCTCCTCCTCTGTGATGCCAAGCATTGCAAGCAGGTCGGGGAGCAGGATGATCCGCGCCTCACTTCCCTCCTCGATGGCGTTTTCCACCACGTTGCGACGCTTGTCCGGCATCAGATTGCCCGCGCCGTCGATTTCCTCGCAGGCAACGAAGAGCGTGCATTGGCTTGCCTTCTGGACGTAATGTCCGCCTGCCTCGGTAATCAGCTCGGTGATCTTCAGCATCTGGCGGTAGTTGTTCTTTTCGTAGCCCGAGCTGAGAGTCACCCGTTCACCGCTGAGCAAGCCCTCGCCGATCTGACTGCCTAGGCGGCGTAAATGGCGCTGGAAGGCGTAGAAGTTGGGGGAGTTGTAGCGGATGCGGTTTCGGTTGGCCTCAGAGATCGCCTTCTGCCGCTCGGCATCACGCAGAGCGCGCTGGCGCTCTCTTTCATCTTTATAGTTGGAGTGGATCTCGTAATCCTTCAAGGTGCCCTGTGCGATGGGATAGCGCTCCAAAAGCTCGGCGGCGGTGATGCCCAAGTGACGGCAGGCGCCCTTCATGGCCAGCATGGTCATATAAGCGTCGTCGTCGCTCTTGTGGATCTCCTGATCCTCGTGCATCCCGAAAAACTCCAGCGCCTTCTGTAGCGAGGGCATATTCTGCAGGTCGAACATCTGCATCACCATGCACTGTACGTCGTAGAAGGGGAAATCGAAGCAAGGAAGATTATACCGCTTACAGTCGGAGCGGAGGAAGTTACAATCGTTTTCGATGGAGTAGCCGAGGATGACGTACTCGGGATATTCCAGCAGTGCGCCGATCTCGTCGTAGTAATCGGGGAACGGTGCCGCCTGACGGAACTCGGCCTTGGTGTACGCCAGCTTCAGATCGGGACCCAGATTGAAGGAGGAGCGGGGATTGATGACGATATCCTTCTTCTCCAGCACGTTGAAGTGCTCGTCGGTCAGGACGTAGCCGAAGCTGCAGATCTTGCCCTTGCCGCCGTAGCAGTTGGCGCATTCGATATCAAAAAAACAGTAATTCATTGGACTTTCGTTCGCTTTCTTGTTCTTACCGTCCGAAAAGGACGTTTTTATTGAAGTTTTCCGAAATAGGTTCGCAAAAGAGACATCAGATCACCGACTGTCTTATCGTCGCCGTTCTGAATCCTGTGATCCGCTTCGGACAGCGTAACCTGCTTGCTTTCGGGAAGCAGATTCAGCAGTTTACCGTACAGCGCGTAGGGTACTACCTGATCCTGTCCCGCTTGTATCAGCAGGACGCGGGTGGAGATCCGCCCCGTTTTGGAGCTGAAGATCCGATCAGACGCATCCAGCGCGGCTGCCAGCCAGCCCATGGTATACGCGTTGTTCTGCAAGCGTGAATCGGCGGCGCGAAGCCGTCGATACCAGGAGAATCGCGCAAAGCTTCGCCATCCGCTACCGGAAAAGGTCTCGTTTGGCTGGTAGCAGCTGCTGCCCGGCAACAGCTCGCGGGATAGCCCACGCTTGACGCTTCGCTTCAGCCGCCAGCGGTATAGTCCCGAAGGCTCGGGAAGCTCCAGACCCAGCAGGGGTGCAATCAGGCAGGCAGAGGTAACGCGGTCAGGGTTTTTCTGCATATACAACAACGCGGCGGCACCGCCCATGCCGAAAGCGGTGAGACAAAGGGGGAGACGGCGGTCGATACGGGAGGTCAGATCGGCAAGGTCACGGGCGTATGCGTCGAAATCGTCCGCGTGAGTTACCGAGCGGTTGTCGATCTGTCTGGAAGATCCTCCGTGACCGCGGAAATCGAAGAGGTAGACCTGATAGCCCATGGAATGATAAAACGCCGCCCATTCCGCATATCGATGGAGCGACTCGCATCCGTCGTGGCAGATGACCATCGCCGCGCGGGGCGTCTCTTGCAGATAGACGCGATAACGGAGCAGCTGACGGTCGCGTCCGGTAAGACATCCGTCTCTGCAGCAGGGAGCAAGCGCAGCTTCCGCCGCCGTCAGTTCCTTGTGATAGTTCTCTTCCCGAAACGGGAAGGACACGTCCCGCAGGATCACGGTCGCTCACCCCTTTTTACAGTCGTTCCTCTTATTGTAGCAATTTTTCGCCTATTTGTCAAGGAGTGTACCGAAATTTATCAGGAAATCCGTATTTTTGAAAAAACTTCTTGAAATTTCCATCATTGATTTCAAAATGATTGACATTCTGCGGAAATTGTGCTATACTTACATCAAATGTAAAAAAGCTCCGAAAGGTTATTCTATGAAACACCTGCGTGCCGCGTTCGGCTATTTCTATACGCGATATACCTTTTATCCCATCTTCACCGGCTTTGCCGTTGCATCGCTGGCGGGATTTCTGACCCGCGAGACGGTCTGGCTGGCCAACGGCGGGCTGGGCACCATGACCTCCCTCTCTCTGACCGTGTGGATCTTGATCTTCGCAGGGGCGACCCTGCTGGCTCTTCTGCCGCCCAAGGCGCTTTGGCCTCTGGTGACCTACGGCGCCTGGTTCTGCTACGCCTTTCCTATGCTGTGCGCCAACCATTCCAATGTCTGGATGCTGACCGGTCTGCTCTTCCTGATGGCACTGCTGACCTATTTCGTCCTGCGGGATACCAAGGCACTTTTTGCCGAAAGTAACAGCCTGATGCGGATGCGGATGCCCTATGAAAAGCCGGTTTTTGCCCTGCTGGTAGCTCTGCTTTCGCTGGCATCGATCCTGCTTTTGGCCATCATCGGCGTCTACCGCTATCTTGCTTACTACTCCCCCTGCTTTGACTTCGGCATCTTCGCCCAGATGTTTGAATCTATGCGGACGACCTTCCTGCCCACAACTACCTGTGAGCGGTATACTCAGCTCTCCCATTTTGCGGTGCATCTGTCGCCCATCTACTACGTTCTGCTACCGCTCTACTGCATCTTCCCCAGCCCCATTACGCTGGCCATCTCCCAGGCGCTGGTGGTGGGCTCCTCGGTAATCCCGCTGGCTCTGATCGCACGGCGGATGAACTTCACCCGCTGGCAGACGGTGGCTGTTGCCGCTTGCCTCGCCTTCTTCCCCGCCCTGCACGGCGGCACCTTCTACGACATCCACGAAAACTGCTTTCTAACGCCTCTCCTGCTCTGGTTTTTCTATTTTCTGGAACGGGGCAGCAATGTCGGGATGGTAGTCGTTGCCCTCTCGGTTTGCCTGGTCAAGGAGGACGCGGCGGTGTACATCGCCTTTATCGCGCTTTATCTGATCTTCTCGGGGCGCAAGAAGCTGTTCGGTACTGCGCTGTTCGCTCTGGCGCTGGCTTACTTCTTCTTCGCAGTGGCCATACTTGCTAGGTACGGCGAGGGCGCGATGAACTGGCGCTATCAGAATCTGATGCAGTCCGGCGAAGACTCATTGGTGGCCGTGGTGGTCAACGTCTTCAAAAACCCCGCGTACGCCATGGCAGGCAGCTTCAACGCAGAGAAGGTAGAATTCCTGCTGCAGATGTTGGTTCCCATGGCAGGTGCGGCGCTGCTGATCAAGCGGGCTGACCGTATCATCCTGTTGGGTCCCGTAGTGCTGATCACCCTGCTGTCCGATTACGTTTATCAGCACTCCATCTATTTCCAGTACAATTTCGGCATTATCGCCATTCTGTTCTATCTTGCGCTACTCAATCTCCGCGATCTTGCAGAACGCTGGAAGCAGTATCTGGTGATCTGTATGGCGGTGGCGTCCATCCTCTCCTATGCTTCCCTGTGCTCCTCCTATCTGACGGTCACGGAAGCGTACGAGACGAACGCTGAGACGATCCGGGTCTACAACGAAGCGGTAGAGCAGGTCGACCGCGACCGTTCGGTTGCCGCTACCACCTTCTTCGTACCCCACCTGTATGATTGCAAGGAACTGTACGAGGTGCAAAACGACAGCGACGCCGAACAGATCCTTCTGATGATGAACTACGAAGAGAGTCAGCGCTTCTACACCACCTTCCTGCAACGGGGCTATACCGTAGCTTGGGAGGTCGAGGGCATCGCCGCTTTGTTGGTGCATCCCGAGGCAGACTGACCTTCGCTTCAATAGGACCGCAAGCGGTCGGAAAGGTTACTATGATTTCACAAGAAATGCTTGCCCTGGGCAGACAGGGCTCTATCATCCGCGCCATCTTCGAATACGGCAACCACAGAAAGGCTGTGATCGGTGCCGACAAGGTGTTCGACTTCAGCCTGGGTAATCCCGGTGTGCCAGCGCCCGAATCGGTGGCAGTTGCCATCCGCACGGCGCTTGCCGAAACCGATCCCATCGCGCTCCACGGCTACACCTCCGCTCCCGGCAGTATGCAGGCGCGCGCCGCTATCGCCGCTTCTATTCAAGAGCGGTTCGGCGTCCCCTCCACGCCCGATTGCATCTACATGACCGCCGGTGCCGCCGCATCGCTGACCATCACGCTGAAGGCGCTGCTCCTGCCCGGCGAGGAGGTGCTGGTTCCCGTGCCATTTTTCCCCGAGTACCGCACCTTTATCGAAAATGCAGGCGGAAAGCTTATCCCTGTTGCTCCCGATAATCGGATGTTCCCCGATCTTGCCGATCTGGAGGCCAAGCTGACGCCGAACGTGAAGGCAATCATCCTCAACTCCCCCAACAATCCCTCGGGCGCGGTGTATAGCGCCGACGTAATCGAAGAGATCACCGCTCTGCTCCGAAAAAAGAGCGCAGAGTTCGGCGCGCCCGTCTATCTCATCTCGGACGAGCCTTACCGCGAGCTGGTCTGGAGCGGCGCGGAGGTTCCCTATCTCCCCTGCTACTACGACAACACCGTGGTCTGCTACTCCTACAGCAAATCCCTCTCCCTGCCCGGTGAGCGCATCGGCTACATCGCCCTCTCCCCCACGATGGAGGATCGGAGCGAGGTCTTTGCCGCCGTCTGCGGCGCGGGACGGTCGCTGGGATTCGTTTGCGCACCCAGCCTGTTCCAAGCGGTTGCGGCCAAATGCACCGCCGAGCATTCGGATTTCTCGATCTACATCGAGAACCGCCGTCTGCTGCTGTCTGCGCTGACCGAATACGGCTTCGAGTGCATCCGCCCCGACGGCGCCTTCTATCTGTTTATGAAATCTCCCGAGCCCGACGCGTATGCGTTCTACGAGAAAGCGAAACGGCACGAGCTGTTGCTGGTGCCCTCCGACGATTTCGGCGTGGGCGGTTACGTGCGCATCTCCTATTGCGTTTCCACCGATCAGATCAGACGGTCCCTGCCTGCCTTCCGCAAGCTGGCAGAGGAATACGGGCTCTGTTAAAAATGAGGACCCGAAAGGTCCTCATTTTCTGCCTATTCTTCGGTCTTTGCCTCCGTCACGCGGCTGCCGATTCGTTTCCGGAACTGCCCCGGCGTGCACTGATAGGTATCCCGAAAGATATCGTAAAAACTGTGGGGGTTTCCAAATCCCGCGTGATCGGCGATCTCCTCCAGCGACAGGTCGGTAGTGCGGATCAGCTGTACCGCGTAACGCAGGCGCATCGTGGAAAGATACCTGCAAAAGCCCGTGTGAATGGTCTCGTTGAAGACGCGGGACAGATAGTCTTTGTGATACCCCAGCTCGCTCGCCAGATGCTCCAGCGTCAGCGGTTCGGTGTAATGCTCATCCATGTAGCGGAGCATTTGCCCCACGACCGCCACGCCGTCTTTGCTGCGGTGCTGGGCAGGGATCGTTCCCAGCGCGTCGGTGAGCATTCCCAGCAGCAGATAGGCAAAGCCGATGCGGATCATCGGATTGCCGTCCTGTCTGTACCCTTCAAAGGAGCGAAAGAGCATTCCGATGGTTTCACTGCGAGGGGATGCCTCCAGAAACTGCGTCGCAAAGGTCAGGTTGCGATGTGCGTGCCCGAAATCGGGAACTCGGTTGACCGGGATGATCGCGACACGGATGTCGGAATCTTCGGAAGCGGTCAGACTGTGGACTACGTAGCTTTCCGCTACCGCAACCGAACCTTTCGGCAGAATCCGTTTATCGCCGTCGATCGAGACCTCGAGTTGACCGCTTTCCACGTACATGACCTCAATATTGGAATGAAAGTGCGCTTCAAATTGTTTGCCGCGCAATTTGCTGATATGGATCCGACTGTCCCGATCCCGAAACGCTTCAAAATAGACTTCCATGCCGTCCTCCGAAAATCATTTTTCTGCACAAATTTCGCAAGATTTTTCATTGACATTCTACCACAGAATCGGTAAAATGTCAATACAAGAAATCACCGTTTTTCAACATTTTTACTGCGTTTGATTCCATCCGAATCGGAGTATTTTATGTTACCATTATCCCAACCAAATCAATCAGTTCTTACCGCGCTTCAAAAGGCGGGAATCGCTGAGGAGACCATCACCGTCGCACTCTCTCTGGACCTTGCCGATGACGGCAGCTTCGGAAGTGTGTGGCTGCTGCTGGCTATCCCCGACCGAACCCTCTATCGCGTGACCGAAGGCTCCGAGAAGATCGAGCAATGGTCTATAGACTGCCTTCACTCCCCCTATATCGACAATTACGACGCCTCCTGCCGGTTATTGGCGCGCCGCACGGACAAGCCTGTCTCCGCAGACGCAGACGACGCTGCGCGGGATGCGATCCTCGGTGCCGCGCACACCTTCCCTTTGGGCGGATGCACCAACGCCTGCAAGAGCCGTCTTGCAGCATTCCTTCAGATTTGGGAGCGTTCTCTGCGGGGGGAGGAGATCACCGCAGAGGATCCGCTGTTCGAGCAGTTCAATACCAAATGTCCGAAATGCGGCAGACCCTATAAGAATCCCTACCGCAAGGTCTGCGAGCACTGTACTGCCAAAAAGGGCACATTCCCCCGTATTCTCGGATACTTCAAGCCCTTCAAATGGCAGTTTATTACGGTGCTTGCGTGTCTGGTAGCTACCTCTGCGATTTCCCTGCTCTCCCCCATCCTCAGCGGTCAGCTGCTGTTCGACCAGGTGATCAGCAAGCCCTCCTATAACGAGGCGGGCGAGATGATCACGGGTCGTTACCATAGCATCGAAGCCCTCTTTATCGTGGTAGGCATCATCTTCGGATTGGCGATCCTTTCCCTGATCATCGGTATTCTGCAAAGCAGAGCCACCGCCGCTATGGCGCACCGCGTGGTTGCCACCATGAAGAAGGACGTCTTCTCCGCTCTGCAAAAGCTTTCCTTCTCCTACTTCAACCAAAATCCCACGGGACGGCTACAGAGCCGCGTCAACACCGACGCGATGCGCATCCGTAACTTCTTCCTCAACGGCGTTCCTCAGCTGATTATTCACAGCCTGAACTTTATCGGGCTTTCCATCTTCCTGTTCACCATCAACTGGAAGCTGACGCTGATCGTGTTCGTACCCGTTCCTATTATCGTTCTGATCTTCCGAAGGATGCTTCCCAAGCTCTGGCATTCCCACTCCATCAGCTGGCGGCGCTCCTCCGCGCTGAACACCATGATGAGCGACTCCTTCACCGGCGTGCGAGTGGTCAAGGCCTTTGCCAAGGAGGACGAGGAAGCGGGACGGTTCAAGAAGTACGCCCGGCGGCTTGCTGACATCAACCTGCACACCAATCTGATCGCGCTGACCACCTTTCCCGTGGTCGGACTGCTGATCGGTATGTCCAGCCAGGCCATCTGGGGCTTTGGCGGAATCGAGGTCATGGGCGGTCATATGACCTACGGCGAGCTGACTACATACCTCGGCTACACCGGCATGATCTTCACGCCTCTGAACTTCTTCTCCACCTTCACCAATCTGCTGACCGAGACCAACAACGCCGCGTCCCGTATGTTTGAGACGCTGGACACCGTTCCCGATATCCAAGAAGAGCCCGACGCGGTCGATCTTCCTGCCATCCGAGAGAAGATCGCTTTCGATAAGGTGTACTTCCACTATAATCCCAGCCGTACGATCCTCAAGGATATGTCCTTCGAGATCAAGGCGGGCGATCACGTGGGCATCGTTGGGCACACCGGCTCGGGCAAATCCACCGTGGCGAATCTGATCCTGCGAATGTACGACGTGGTCAGCGGCTCTATTACCATTGACGGTACCGACATCAAGAAGATCCGCATCGCCGACCTCAGACGCAATATCGCCATCGTGTCCCAGGAGATCTACCTGTTCCGCGGCACCATTGCCGAGAACATCCGCTACGCCCGCCCCGATGCGACTATGGCAGAGGTCATCGACGCTGCCCGCGCGGCAGGAGCCCACGACTTCATCATGGCACTTCCCGAGGGCTATCAGACCGTGGTGGGCGGCGGTAGCCGATCCCTTTCGGGCGGCGAGCGCCAGCGGATCTCCATCGCCCGCGCGCTGCTCCTCTCCCCCTCTCTGCTGATCCTGGACGAGGCCACCGCCGCTATGGACACCGAGACCGAGCGGCAGATCAGCGAGGCCATCGACCGCCTGATCGTGGGGCGTACCACCATCACCATCGCCCACAGACTTTCCACCCTAAAGAACTGCGATTATCTTCTCGCCATTGAAAACGGCGAGCTTGCCGAGATCGGCACTCATGAAGAGCTGATCGAAAAGCAGGGCGTCTTCTACCGCCTCTACACCCTCCAGACCGAACAGCTGGAGCGAGTCAAATCGGGTCAGTAACCCGGGAAAGGAATCCTATGAATCCCGAAATCAACGATAGCGTCAACGATCTGTTTCATCACCGCAAATCGGTTGCGCTGACGCCTGAAAACGCTACCTTCTTCCGCTCCCGGGGAGGGCTGGTCAGTCTCATGCTCCGAAATGAGGACGGCACCGAGGAAACCTTCGAGCGGGTAGCCGTGATCCGTGCGTTTCCCATCACCACTCCCGACGACTTTCTGTCGGTGCGCGAGCCCGGCAAGGGTGGCGGACGCGGCGACGAGATCGGTCTGATCGAGACCATCACCCTCTTCGACGAGGACACGGTCGCATTGCTCAACGAGGAGCTGAACCGCCGCTACTTCATTCCCGAGATCACCAGGATCTACTCTATGAAGGAAAAGTACGGCTATCATTACACCGAAGCCCAGACCAGCGCCGGTCGGGTGCAGTTCGTGATGAACAACCCCTCCAACAACATCCGCACGCTGGAGGACGGTCGGGTGCTGATCACCGACACCGACGGCAACTGCTTCTGCCTGCCCGATCCCTCCAAGCTGGACAAGCAAAGCTATCGCATCATCGAGATCTATCTGTGATCGCCTCTTCGCGAAAGGATAAGCTATGAAACTCCAATACACTCTTCCCGACTCGTTGGAATCGGCTCTGCGCCGGGTCATCGGTACGGACGAGATCCTATACTCCCTGCCCTACGACGTGGAGGACGACGCCTTTATCGACGACGGATTTTTGGTGGTCACCCGAAAGCAGATCATTCGCTGTCGCGGGGATGAGGTCGTCGAGTGCAGATCCCTCTCCTCGCTCTCGGATTTTGCCGCCGAGAAGCTGTACGGCAGCGCGGGATTCTACGCCAAGGAGGACGGCAAGACCGTGCTGATCTGCCGATTCGTGTCCGGCAAGCATCTCGCCCGCTATTCGGTGGTTGCCCGAGCCTGTGAGGATTTGGCAAAGGATGCTGCCGTGCCTGCCGCCGTGAACGACGAGCCCGAGCAATACTGTCCCACCTGCGGCAGAAGGTATCTGCGCGGCACCCATTTTTGTCCCCATTGCCGCAAAAAGAGCGAGATTTACAAAAAACTGTGGGATATGACCCGTGGAATGCGGCTGATGCTGCTCTTCCCCATCATTACCACGCTGGTTGGACTGGTTCTGCGCTTCGTACTGCCCGCCATCCAGCGCATCGCCATCAACGACTTCATCTACCCCGAAGAGGGGGTGGAGCGGGGCACGATGACCGGATTTTTGGTGGTCATCGCCGCCATCGTAACTCTGGACATCTTCCAGCGCGCCATGGGCGTTCTGCAGGGACGCATCTCTGCCATCTCGGGCAACCGATTTACCCTGCAGCTCAGAGAGAGGCTCTTTGAAAAGCTCCACTCGCTGTCTATGTCGTCTATCAGCAAAAAGACCACCGGCGACATGATGGGACGCATCAACGAGGACGTCAACACGGTGCAAAACTTTATCACCAATCTGCTCCCGGGCTACGTTTCGCAGATCTTCTCTTTCGTCTTTGCCCTTTCGATCCTGATCTGGATGAGCCCGCTGATGTGTCTGTTCGTGTTCATTCCGCTACCCATCGCGGTCTTTGCGATCCTGAAATTCTGGAAGTATATGCGGCAACGCTGGCGCCGCCGCTGGACGCTGAGACGGAGGGTCAACGAGCATCTGCACGACAGCCTGAACGGCATCCGCGTCATCAAAAACTACGGCAACGAGGAGCACGCGATCCGTCAATTCTCCGAAAAGGTGGACCAACAAGCGACGCTGGACGAGCGATCCGACAAGATCTTCGACACCTTTTTCCCCATCATCGGCTTCGTGCTGCGGCTGGGTAACTACCTGATCCTCTGCTACGGAAACTATCTTCTGTTCGGCGGCGCGATGACGGTGGGTGCGCTGAACCAGTTCAACAGCTACGCAGGCATCCTGTACGAGCCGCTGATGCAGATCAATCATATTCCCCGAAACATTACCGAGTTTATGACCTCTCTTTCCAAGATCATCGAGGTGCTGGAGGAAGAGCCCGAAATCAGGGACACCGAAGTGCCCCTTGACGTGAAGCTCAGCGGCAATATCTCGGTGCGCGACGTGACCTTCGGCTACGACAGCTACAATCCCGTGCTGGAGCACATCAACGTGGAGGTCAAGCAGGGCGAGATGCTGGGCATCGTCGGTCACTCCGGCTCGGGCAAGACTACGCTGATCAATCTGATCATGCGCCTGTACGAGACCGGTCAGGGGCAGATCCTCATCGACGGCGTGGACATCAAGGACGTGTCCCAAAACACGCTGCGCTCCCAGATCGGCGTGGTACTGCAGGAGACGCTGCTCTTCTCGGGCTCGGTGCGGGATAATATCCGCTACTCCAAGCCCGACGCTACCAACGCGGAGATCATCCGCGCGGCTAAGATGGCCAACGCCCACGACTTCATTATGGCACTCCCCCAGGGCTACAACACCATCGTGGGCGAGAAGGGCTATTCCCTTTCAGGCGGCGAACGGCAGAGAGTTGCCATCGCCCGCGCGCTGATCCACGATCCCGCCATTCTAATCCTGGACGAGGCCACCGCTTCGCTGGACACCGAGACCGAAAAACAGATCCAGGATGCGCTCTCCAATCTGACCGAGAACCGTACCACCATCGCCATCGCTCACAGACTCTCTACTCTGCGGGGAGCTGATAAGCTTCTGGTGCTGGATCGCGGCAAGGTTGCCGAGTTCGGCACTCACAAGGAGCTGCTGGATCGGCGAGGCATCTACTATAAGTTAGTCATGGCGCAGACCGAGGCGGCCATCGCCAAGGGTTGAGTCGCAAAAAAACACCACATTCGTTTGGAATGCGGTGTTTTTGAATGGAATCATCTCTGATCCATCGCAATATAGGGGAACTCGTCTTTGACGTTGATATAGGCAGGACGAATGATCTTTCCGTTGTTCTGGATCTCTTCGATGCGATGTGCGCTCCAGCCGGCGATGCGGGCAATGGCGAAAAGAGGCGTGAACAGCTCGCAGGGCAGATCCAGCAATCGGTAGATTAGACCGGAGTAGAAGTCTACGTTGGCGCTGACCCCCTTGTAGATCTTCCGTTTCTCACCGATGATCTCGGGAGCAAGCTCCGCAACCGTTTCGTACAGCGCGTATTCTTCCTCACATCCCTTTTCGATAGACAGATCCTTGGCGCAGCTGCGCAGAATGTCGGAGCGGGGGTCGGAGACCGAGTAGATGGCGTGACCGAAGCCGTAGATGAGGCCGGCCTTATCAAATGCTTGCTTGTCCAGAAGCTTTGCCAGATAGTCCTTGACGGCATCGCGGTCTTTCGTGTTTACGGTTGCTTTCATATCGTCGAACATCCGCACCACCTTGATATTGGCTCCACCGTGACGAGGTCCCTTCAGAGATCCCAGCGCCGCCGCGATAGCAGAATAGGTATCGGTTCCCGAGGATGTGACCACGTGAGTGGTAAAGGTGGAATTATTACCGCCGCCGTGCTCGGCGTGGAGCACCAATGCAAGGTCAAGGATCTTCGCCTCCAGCTCGGTATACTTGCCGTCTTCGCGGAGAATGCTGAGAAGGCATTCGGCTGTAGACAGAGACGGATCCGGGCGATGAATGAAAAGGCTTTGTCCCATGTGATAATGTCGGTAGGAATGGTAGCTGTAGACCGACAACAGCGGGAAAACCGAGATCAGAAACAGCGACTGGCGAAGCACGTTGGCTACATCGGTATCGTCGGGATTGTCGTCGTATGCGTAGAGCGCCAGCACGCTGCGGGAGAGGATATTCATCATATCCTTGCCGGGTGCCTTCAGGATCATATCCCGCACGAACGAGGTTGGCAGTGTGCGACAGCCTGCCAGCACTTCTCTGAACTGCTTTAATTCGTCTTTATTGGGTAGCTTGGAGAAAAGGAGCAGATAAACTGCCTCTTCAAATCCGAAGCGTCCCTCGTTCATAAAACCCCTGACCAGGTCACGGACGTTGTATCCGCGATAGCAAAGCTTACCGTCGCAGGGCACCTCGGTTCCGTCAGGCAGCCTTACACGAGCGCAGACGTCGGATATCTCGGTCAGACCCGTAACGACGCCCTTACCGTTCAGATCGCGCAGACCGCGGTATACGGTGCGTTGTCCGTACATTTCGGTGGTGATCCCATTGTTTTGACAGGACAGATCAGCCATTGCTTTGATGTAACCGTTGACGTCCGAAATATTCTTGTTCATAGTAGTTCTCCTTTTCATAGAGGGGATTGCGCTTTATCGCGATATAGTGATAGTATACCATTATTCTGCGCAAATTGCAAGCCCTTTTTTCCCTCTGCCGCACAAAAAGGAGTGAAAGAGAAAAAATTTACATTTTCCTCATCAAATTTACATTCGAACGCCGCATTGAGTTTATCGGGCGTATTGCAGAGCGATCCCGCCCAGGAGACCGGAGGGGGCAAGCTGCAGATTGTGAGAGAAATGATCCCGCACCCGCTGGGCGAGGGTGTTGGACACCACCACCTCGGCAAGATTCTCGCCATCCCTCAGCGCATCGGTGATCTCAAAGAGATAGGGACGGTTGATCCGGATCCCGCAATCCACGCCGTTGAGAGTAAGGGTGGCGTTCTGCCCTACTCTGCCCAGATCCAGGAAGACGCGGCTTCCCTTTTTCACCGCGTCAAAGCGGAAGGTGTAACGCATTTTGCCCGAAAAGTCGGGACGGAAGCCGGGGGCGTTGATATTGAAGAAGCTTTCAAAGGAGCCGCAGGGCGTGAAACGTCCAAGATCGTCGCATTCGGCAAGCGACAGCTCAAATGCCGGAGCAAGGGGAACGCGCTCGGTGAAGATCAGTTCGTCGGGAAGTCCCGCGCGGCTGCCGAAGAGGACGATCTGGGACTGATTGGGCAGCAGCTCCAGACGGAGGCTGCCGTCAGACGTGTGACCGCCTACCGAAACGTCGGTGAGCAGATCAAGCCTTGCGTAGTCGCCGACGCAGGGGAGCTTGACGGTGGTGCTGACCGTCTTGGCGTAGTCCTCGTTGGCAAACATGAAGACGTCTCTGCCGTCGCGGACTGCGTGGTAGACACGCAGGAAGGGATAGCCCTCCTCTACCTGCACGTCGGTCATGCCAAGCTTTTGCATCAGCGGAACGACGTCGTCCAGATTCACGGCGGTACCGTCGAAATCCAGATTCTCGGGCAGAGCGTCGGCAAACCAGACGGGCAGGCCTGCCTCGTGGAGCGATCTCAGCCGTTCCTGCAGGACTTTCGGCAGATGGTCGGCAAAGGGGACGATGAGGCAGTCAAACCGCTCGTCAGCGATAGCAAGACGGTTGTCCACCACGCTGCCGGTGTTCAGGATGTCCAATGATACGATATCATAGTCGATGTGGGCATCGTACAGTCGGACGGCGATGGGCTCCATGGTCATGGCGTTGTTGAATCGGCTCGCCCATTCGCCCTCCATATGATAGAGGACGGCGGCGTTAGCCTTGTGGGTCGCACCCAGAAGAAGGTGCGCCGCCTTGTTAGTATACGCCATCAGTGCGGAGAAGCCCTCGAAGCTGGGATCCTTTCCCTCTGCGCCGAAGTGGGGCGGGCAGTCGGGATCGGGGAATTTAGTGCTGAAGGCGTGAGGGACGAAGTGATTGATCCCCCGTACCAGCAAATGATCCATCAGGTACTTCATCATCGTCGTATCCTCGCCCCAGCCGTAGGCTCCGAAGACCTCGCACATGGCGCGTCCCTGCATGGTGGGAGTGAGATGAGCAAGGGACGCACCCATCTTGGCGAGGATGTAGTGGAAGAACTCGCCGCCCGACGTATTGGTAGCGCAGGTGCTGGTGTGGATATAATGATCCATCCCGGGCATCACCTGATGCAGCACGATGTCGATTCCGCTCATATCCTGCCATTGCAGGGCGCGGAAGTAGTGTCCTGCGCCGTAGCGCAGATGACAGTTCATGTCCTCGATGATGTGTCCGACGTACTGCACGCCGTGGGCATGGCACCAATCGGCAAGCTGCTTCGTGAAGCACTCGCTGTAAAGGTTCGTGATGGTGTCCATGTAGGCAAAGCGGAGCTCAGCCTGCAGATCGCCGCCCTGATCGTCCTCATACCAGAGGAGATTCAGGTGAGGGATGGGATCAAATCCCAGTTTTTCTGTCATTCTTGCCAGCACCGTCTCGTTCCAAGGGAGCGCCAGCGCGTGCTTGCCGATCCGCGACTCGTAGAAGCCGAAATCGAAGCGCTGCTCCTTGTAGATCTCGTTGCCAAAGCAGGGCTCGTCCGAGAAAAATCCCACGAAGGTAGTACCGAAATAGTCCTTGTAATGCTCCCAATGACTTTCGTAGACCGCCTCGATGAGCACGTGCACCGATTCTGGATTGATCATGTCGATGTATTCCCGTTTGCCACCGATTCGGGATTTGTAATAGAAGAAGATGCGCCAGACGCCCTCGGGGACGTCCCAGGTCAGGTAACCGTCGTGGATCAGCCCGGTAACGTCAACGCCCTCGTATGCGCAGGTCTCCAAGAAATCTGCGTTGCGACGGTAAGCGTATGCGCCCAGGAGAATATTTTCCTCATTCTCTTGGCTGCAGATCACCGACATATCGACTGCAGGTCCCACTACGTCGATATGCCGCTCGATCAGCTCCCATTGGCGCAGGTGGGGATACTTTTTAGCGATCAGCCCCGCCGCGTGACCGGTAGGAAACTTATCGTCGTCCAGCAACCAGACCTGCATTCCTAGTTTTTGGGCTTCACTGAGGATCACATCCATATCCCGCCACCAGGTCTCTCCCACGAAGTCGGGGTGCGGGCGGGATTCCACACACAGCGCACGGCATCCGCTGTCGTAGATGCGCCTTACCTGTTCGGGAATACGGTCGTAGTGGTCTCCGTGCTGCCAATAAAAGGGAAACAGATAGTTGCTCTCATTATGACGCAGAACGTCGGAAAGTCGTTTATCCATAATTGCCTCCGTATCATTCGATATAGTTCTATTATACCGCAAATTTGACGATTTGGGAATACATATATTGCTGTTTTACTGCAAATAATTGCTGAATTTTGCCTCTGCTCTTGCGTAGCAAGCGCAAACTTGCTATAATAGAGTCAACGACCGATCACAAGGAGGCTCTTATGAACAAGATCTATCTGGGCGCAAACTATTATCCCGAGGACTGGGACGAAAGCTTTATCAACGAAGATATTGCCAAAATGAAGGAATGTGGCTTCAACGTTGTCCGCATCGGCGAGTTTGCATGGAAAAAGGACGAGCCTCGGGAGGGCGAGTTTGACTTTGCCTGGCTCCACCGCGTGGTAGACAAGATGCGGGACGCGGGGATCTCCGTCATCATGGGCACACCCACCGCTACCCCTCCACACTGGCTCTATCGTAAGTATCCCGACATGGCGACCCTCTCGCCGAGCGGTGTGCGCACCTCCCACGGCGGACGGCGGCATTGCTGCTCCTGCCATCCCGAATATCTGCGCTACTCCGCCATCATCGTAGAAAAGCTGGCGCAGGAATTCGGAGACGATCCCGCTATCATCGGCTGGCAGATCGACAACGAGATCTATCCCTGGGAGCCGGGATGCACCTGTGAATACTGTCAGGACGCCTTCCACGCCCACCTTGCCGAGAAGTACGGCAGCGTGGAGGAGATCAACCGCGCCTGGAATCTGAATCTGTTCAGTCAGGCTTACGACCGCATTGAGGACGTTCCCATTCCCTTTAACACTTGGCACAATCCTCACATCCGATTGGAGTGGAATCTCTCGCAAGCGAAGAATCACGTTCGCTTCGTGCATATGCAGTCGGAGATTCTGAAGAAATATACGAGCGCGCCCATCGGCACCGACACCATGCCGTTCAACGGCATCGATTACCGAGAGCTCAACGATCCCATGGACGTGGCGCAGTTCAACCATTACAACACCAACGAGAATCTGCTTCACGCCGCCTGTTGGATGGACTATATGAAGCATTTTTCCAAAATTCCCTTCTGGAACACCGAGACCCAACCATGCTGGAACGGCTCTACTGCTTTCGGTATGCCGCTTCTGCCCGAGGGATTCATCTATATGAACACCTGGCTACCCATTATGCTGGGCGGCGGAGCGAACCTCTACTGGCTTTGGCGCACTCATTGGGCAGGTCACGAGCTGATGCACGGCGCGGTGCTGGACTCCTCGGGCAGATACACACACGCAAACGGCGAGATCCGTCACGCGGCCGAGGACTTCCGCAAGGTGGAAAAGCTGCTCCTGTCCGCGCCTCCCGCCAGCGACACGGCGATCCACTTCTCCAGCCTGAACTGGAACATCCGCAAGAGCCAGTCGATCAATGACGCGGTGGGCGACGACGGCGCACCCATCCACGAGTTTTACGAAAAGCTCCTGCAGGCGGGCATTCACGCCGACGTGATCGATCCCGCCCAGGAGATGGATCGCTACAAACTGCTCTTCTCTCCCACCGCCTATACGCTGGAGGAAGCGGACTTCCGTCAACGGATCACACGTTGGGTGGAGGACGGCGGTGTGTGGGTCGTTGGTCCCCTTTCGGACATCCGCACCGCCATCGGCACCAAGTATCAGACCGCGCCATACGGTTTTTTGGAGGAGCTGTGCGGCGTGCGACTTGCCTATACCCTCCCCGATGATCGGGGACAGATCAAGCTGCAAAACGAGCTGGGCAATACCGTCCGCGCCGGTCGCAGCTACGAGCTGTTCGAGGACGGAGATTTTGAGCGTCTGCTCACCGTCTCCGAGGGACATTCCGCGCTGATCGGCAAGCATTGCGCCCTGATCTTCAACATGGGCAAGGGCAAGGTCATCCTATTGGGCACCTTCCCCGAGGAGGGCGAGTTTGCTCGCATCGCACGGAAGGCAGCCGATCTTGCAGATGCAGAAATTCACTCGGTCACCGACGGTGCCATGATCACCAAACGTGCAGGCAGAGATCGGGAGCTTGTCATCGCTGCCTCGGTAGGCGGCAAGGCTTGCGAATACCGTTTCAACGGTTTGCGACGGGATCTGCTGACCGATACAGTCTACGACGGTTCAATTCAGCTCCATCCCTATCAGGTTGCGGTTTTAGAGGCAATAACCGAATAACATCAGCCTCTGCCGATGGTTCGGCAGAGGCTTTTTTACGAAAATCTTTGCAATTATTGGGCGGATTGATTGACAGATCGGGGATTTCCATGTATAATAGAGGAAAAGCCCTCCCAAAGGAGTGTGTACGAAGCGATGAAAAAAATCTACATATACCCCAATCCTCGCAGAGAAGCTTGCCTGTTGGCCGCCCGTGATCTGGTAAAACGGCTCACCGATGCCGGTGCGGAAGCTGTCGTCAGCGAGTGCTGTAAGATCCATCTGCCCGATCTTCCCATCGCCTCGCCCGTCGGCGCCGATCTGGCGCTGGTGCTGGGCGGCGACGGCACCATCCTGCGCTGTGCCATGGAGGTGCTGGATCTGGAGATCCCTATCTTGGGCGTGAACTTCGGCAATCTCGGCTATATGAGCGATCTTTCCCCCGAAGATCTGCCGAATGCGATCGACCGTCTGGTTTCGGACGATCTGTTCGTGGAGCGCCGCGCCGTGCTGTCGGGACGACTGGTGGATAGCGACGGCATCCCCCTCTCCCACTTCCGCGCGGTCAACGACATCACCCTCTTCCGCGGAGATCTGCCCGGGCTGACCCGCACGGCGGTGTACATCAACGACACCTATATGGACACCTACCACGCCGACGGCGTGCTGGTCTCCACTCCCAACGGCTCCACCGCTTACAATTTCTCCGCCGGCGGTCCCATTGTGAACCCTGCCGCGCGGAATATGATCCTGACCCCCATCTGCTGTCATTCCCTGCTCTCCCGATCCATCGTCATGGCAGAAGGCGATCTGATCCGTCTGACCCCCGAGGGTGATACGCTCCCTCAGATCGCGGCGGACGGAATGGTTATCCCACTGTCTAAAGAAGCAGTGAGTCTGGAGGTTACGCTTTCGGGTACTCCCTTCCTGCTGGCAAGGCTGACCCGCGGCAATTTCTACGACGTACTGCGCAGAAAGATGGTTCCGTCTCATGGTTGAGTTGTACTCACCTGCCGAGATTCGATCGGCTGAAATCGCGATTATGGAAAGCGGAGTCACCGAACTCGAGCTGATGCGTCGGGCTGCCGAGGGCATTCTGCAGGCTCTGCCTGATACGAACGGAAGGATCGGCATCCTCTGCGGTAAGGGCAACAACGCCGGTGACGGCTACGCGCTGGCACGTCTGTTAGCACAGGACGGAAAATTGACGATTCTCTACCGTTTTTCCGAAAAACTTACCCCTGCGGCGGCGCATTATTACAGGCTGTGCATGGCGGATGGTATAGCGGAGCGCACGGCTTTGGAGGATGCTCCCTTTCAGGATTGCACGCTATTGGTGGACTGCCTCTTCGGAACGGGATTCCGCGGAAAGGTTGCATCCCCCTTCAGAGAGGTCATCGAAGCAGCGAACGCATCGGGATTACCTATCGTTTCAGCCGACATCCCATCAGGGCTGTCTGCCGAGAACGGTCTGGGTGAGATAGCCATTCGCGCGATTAAGACCGTCGCCATCGGCGGTTACAAATTCGGACACTTTCTTGGACGCGCTCGGGATCTGTGCGGCGAGCTTACGGTCTGCGACATTGGGCTTCAGCCCCTGTCGGATGCGGCGGTGATGGAGGATCACGATCTTGTATCGCTCCTTTCGCCTCGTCCCCATCACGCGCACAAGGGAATCTACGGAACGGTCACGCTGCTGGGCGGCTCGCTCCCTTACAGCGGTGCGGCGAAGCTGTCTGCTATGGCCGCGGCATCGCTCTACAGCGGCTGCGGGATCGCAAGGCTGGCACTCCCTGCCTGTCTTGCCAATTCGGCGCTCCCCTATCTGCTGGAAGCAACCCTCTGTCCTATGCCCCATCGGGAGGGACACCTTCGTTTTGAAGAAAAGGCGTTGGATATCGCATTCAGCGGCGCATCCTCTGCCGCCATCGGCATGGGGATGGGGCGCTCCGAGGACAACGCTCCGATACTGGAATGGGCGCTGGAGAACCTCTCTATTCCTCTGGTGATCGATGCGGACGGGCTGAACACCCTTGCCGAGATGGATCCGTCCATTCCGACGAAAGCCAAGTGCCGAGTGGTGTTGACGCCCCATCCCAAGGAGTTTTCCCGTTTGTCGGGAATCCCGATCGGTGAGGTTTTGGCTCACCCCATCCAACACGCCCGTGATTTCGCCTGCGAACACGGCTGTATCGTCCTGCTCAAGGGAACCTCTACTGTGATCACCGACGGCAGGGATACGCTGATCGTCTCCCGCGGGTCGGGCGGGATGGCCACTGCAGGTAGCGGTGACGTGCTGTCGGGTGTGATCGCAGCATTGCTTGCATGGTCAAAGGAGGATCTCCTCCTGACCGTTGCCGCAGGCGCCCATATCTGCGGCGTTGCGGGCGAGATTGCCGCACGGCGAGTGGGAACCATCTCGCAGGTGGCATCCGACACAGCGCAGGCGATTCCCGACGCTATTCGTTCGATCACCCGTTACAATCGTACAACTTAATACGATTTGCAACTGTTTTCTACTCATCCTTTCTGCTATCCTGAAGATGCTTCGGGATAAGCAGAAAGGATGGATTTTTTTTGAAAGAAACGATGACAAAAACGGTCACGGTAATGATATTGACGCCGATCCTCGCCTACTTCGGCGCGCTGGGTTTTCCTATGATCCTGCTACTGGCGGTGATCGTCTGTGACTATCTCTCCGGTCTGACCGCCGCTTGGGCGACGAGCTCGCTCTCCTCGCGAGTTGGAATTCTGGGGATCGTGAAGAAGGTCTGCTATCTCCTGTTGGTAGCAGTTGGCGTAATCATTGATCTGGTCTTGCAGAGCGGTCTTGACGAGGTGCTTCCCTCGCTGTTCGGCGAGGGCTGTCATCCGGTGGCGCTGCTGGTAATCGTTTGGCTGGTGGTAAACGAATGCCTGTCGATCCTGGAAAATCTCACCGAGATCGGCATTCCCATGCCGGGATTTCTCTCCGTGATCGTCGCCAAGCTGAAGAAGACGCTGGAAAACCGTGCGGATGACGATAAGGAGGATGCAAGCAATGGATCGGATGAGTAAGCTGCTCTATGTTGCTCTATCACAGGTGGGCGTAAAAGAGAACGGAAGCAATAACGTGCTCTATAACACCTGGTATTACGGTCGCGAGGTCTGCGACAGCGCAGGCACGGGAGCATATGCTTGGTGCGTGGTCTTTCTCAGCTGGTGCGCTTACAAAGCAGGAGTGTCAGTCGCGATCCCCAAGGAGAACAACGTGGGCAACATGATCAGCCATTATCAGAAGCTGGGACGTTATTACCAGCGGGACGAGCACGTTCCCGAGGCGGGAGATCTGATCTTCTTCCGCACCTCAGCAGGACGACATATCGGTCTGGTGCTGGCCACCGACGGAAACCGCGTTGCAACGGTAGAGGGCAACACCTCGGACGCGGTCAGACTACGGGACTATTCTCTCTCCGACGGGACGATCATCGGCTGGGGCGTCCCCGACTATGAGGTGTGCGCAGAGGAGTCAGTCGAGACGTCAGGAAAGGAGGGGCTTGTGCTGATGGAGCTGAAAAATGGCGATCGCGGCGAGGCGGTACGCTCGCTGCAGATCCGCCTCTTGTACGAGGGCTACGATCTGGGCAGCTATGGCGACAAGAAGGACGGCGCAGACGGACAGTTTGGTGCAAAGACCCGTGCGGCAGTGCTGGATTACCAGAAAAAGCAGGGGCTTACCGCCGACGGCATTGCCGGCGTGCAGACGCTGTCAAGGCTGTACGGACTAAGCTGAAAAAAGAGCGGCATCGCCGCTCTTCTGAAAAAAGAGCGGCGATGCCGCTCTTTTTTCGTAGAAGCCCCCAACCGTTGGTGGATGGCAGTGCAGATTATTTATTTTGGGGCTTTTTACCGGTCACCCGAAGAACCGACGCCACCGTGGGTGCCAGCACTGCGGAAACGGCAAACTCAACGAGGAAGTTCCAGCCTGCAAGTCCGGTAAGAACGTACAGGGCAACGTCCGATCCGCCTGCCCACGCAGTCAGCGTATCGCGGTAGAACAGCAGCATTGCCAGCACGAAGATGCCGGTGTTGACCACGGGAGCGACCATTGCCGCTACCGTAACGGCAACCGTACGATTCGTCTTCTCCAACCATCCGTAGATCAGCGCAGCGACAAAGCCTGCGGCACTTCCCTTTCCAAGGCAAAGCAGAACGGTCAGGAAGGGATTGGCCTGGAACAGCATATACCCGCCCACGTCGGTTCCGTTGAGGACGAAGAAGGTCACGACTACGCCGAACAGGAAGCCCAGGATCGCGCCCCATTTTTTACCCAGCAGACAGCCGCCCAGTACCACGGGGATCAGAGTCAGCGTGATGGACACGGGGCCGATCTTGATAAACGTACTGACGACCTGAAATACCACGACCAGCGCCGACAAGATAGCGACCAGCACCATATTGCGGGTCTGCTCATGACGTTTTGCAATTCGATTCATAATGTTGGCTCCTTTACTGCCGTCCTGCCACCGTGCAGGTACGACGCAAAATGTTCTATAAATACGATAAACGGCGCACGGAAACGATCCTCCCGCATCCTGCCCGCCCTGCCATACAAGGTCACGCTTATGCCGAACGTGCCGAATATTCCAAGGGAATATCGGAATTGCCAACGTCCGGACAAAGCAGCATACCGATCCTCTGACTTGCCGACGATCGGCAGTATTGGCTACAGTATAGCACATTTTCCCCGCTTTGTCAATCAACTTGAAAAAATTTGCGAATCTGCAAAAGTTCGTACGAATTGCAACTGTTTCATACGCTCCCGCCGTGCTATCATGGATCTGCGAAGCATATCTATCATTTGATACAGAAAGGATGAAAAAATGAGTACATTTGCACATACCGACGAGCTGACGCTGGACCTATCAGCGATCCCGGGCAAGCGCTCCGATCTGACCGTCTACGCCAAGCAGGAGGACAACACCCGCAGGGTGCAGATCACCCTGCAGGAGAACGGTGAAAACTATCCGATCCCCGACGGGGTCAGCATACTGCTGCGGGCGCTGAAGCCCGACGGACACTTCGTTCTGGCCGAGCTTCCCTTCGAGAGCTGCTGGGTCTATCTGACCTTCCCACGTGAGATGCTGACCTGCGCGGGCTGCGTGCACGCCGAGATCTGTCTGACCGCAGGCGAGGAGATCCTCACCAGCGCAACCTTTTATGTGGAGGTGGTTCCCACCGCACTGTCCGATACCGCCAGCGGAAACGATCTGTCCGCCCTGTCCGAGGCGTTGAACGCAGCCGCTATACTGAATGAACAGGCATTAGTGCCGGTTGCCGTGGAAACGGTGGTCGCCGGGGAGGACTTCGATCCCGCCGCTATTTCGCCTTCCGTATACGCCGACGCGCCCCTGTGGCAGACCGATCACTATGAGTTTGAGGGTTCGGGCACGCAGTATTCCACCTCTCACGCGGCGTACGCGGCGGGACTGCTTTACTTTGCGGGCGACGACGAGACCTCCTACTGCAAGCTGATCGGCTCGGGCTCCGCCTGCACCGGCTACGTCCGCTACCGTCCGCTGGGCGTGGCGGGCGGCACCTCCCGGGCGTTGCTCGATCTCTTGGACGGCGCGACGGTGGAGGAGCGGGCGCTTCCCACCGCCGAACAGGTAGAACGTCTGCAGGATCTGATTCAATATCAGAACATAACCGCAAACTCCACCAGCTATCATCTGCTGGAGCAGTCGCTGCTGGTCTATCTCTACGCATGGATCCAGACGCTGGACGGAGCGCTGTCCAAAGGCATTGCCGTTGATCTGGGGGCAGGCACCAAGATGCGGTTCGTCACCGAGGAGGAGCTGGCTGAGCTGGACGGACGGATCACCGCTCTGGGCGGCTAAAAAACGAGCAGGTGAAGGAAAACGTGAAGGCTCCGGAAAACATGAGCTTCACTGCCGAAGAGCTTACCGAGATCGACGCGATTCTTGCCAACCGATGAAATCTAAAAGAACCATCCGCTTCGGATGGTTCTTTTAGATTTCAGTTCAGAGAGGCTCTATACTCTTCCAGCATTTCGGCAACGCCGTTTGCCAGGATTCCGTAGCCCTTGTCACCGGGATGAAGTCCGTCGGGGAAATTGGCCAGCGTTACCACGTCCTTAGTGTAGGTGTACATATCAAAGAAGTGGAGATCCCAGCCCTCGTCCACCAGCGTATCGGTCAGCTGTCTCTGCAGATCGCGTACCGTCTTGCTGCCGAAAGCACCGTTTCCGCTGTAAATCGGACAGTTCATCATGAAGTAGGTCATATCGGCATTCTTCTTTTGGATCGCGTTCAGCAGATTGCGGTAGCCTTCCTCGAACAGAGCGGTGGAATTGGCGTTCCAGTTCTGATCACGGTTAGAGTCGTTGGTGCCCAGCATGATGAGGGTAATATCGGCCTTACTCGCGTTGCGGAGCATATTCGTGTAGGCGCTTGTATTGATGTAAGCGTCTGCCAGATCCTCTCGCATGGTTTTACCGCTGACACCGTAGTTGATAATGATATAGTCCTTCCACAGAATCCGCTGGAGGATAGCGGGATAAGAGCAATACGTGCCGTTGGAGCAGCCGGCTCCCTCGGTGATGCTGTCGCCGATGCAGGCAACGGTGATCAGATCGGCTCTTGCACTCATAGAGTAATCTGCCGCAAGGCTAACGCTCTTGCTGTTCTGACTTGCAAACTCAGCGTAGAGGGCGTCCAACGCGTGGTAGGTGGCACCTGCGATGACGCCGTTGATGCACAGCTTGCCGTCCTTCATGGCGATCTGATAGGTTTCGGTTCTGCTTGTCGTGGGAATATTCTCGGAAGACTGTGTGCGATTGGTCTCGCCGATCAGAATCTCATTTGCAGACTCCGCCTCGGTGTCGGCAACTACGGGGAGGGACACACCGGTCATATTATACAGCACCGTCGCCAGCTCGGTAGCGATCAGCTTGTCGTAGTGGGTCTCGCCGTACTGGAAGCTGTTGCGGTAGCTCTTTTTTGCCTGCGTGAACTCGTCGGGGGCGTAAACGATCTTGAATTCGGACAGCGCCACACCGCCCAGCGTAATGCTGTCGTAGGTAGCGTCCTTGGGATCGGTAGGAAGGTCAGCGGGAGCGTCGGTTACCACGGGCGTGGTGACAGCAGCGGTATCTTCACTCTCGCCGTCGGAACAGCCGGTGAGGGTGGGCAGGAGCAGCATTGCGCCCGCCATCAGGAGTGCGATCAGTCGTTTCATAGGTCAATTCCTTTCCATTCGCTGCAGTCTTGCTCACGCGGAGCAAAACCGACTGCAGAGTCGTTGATATGAGTATACCATAGATTGACGGATTTTGCAATAGTTTTTTGGTTTTTATCCGCATAGAAATTATGTGCTGCGCGAGAAAAAGCAGGATTGACAAGGGAGGGAGGATTGGATATAATAAAAAAATACATTCCGTATGGAGAAAGAATATGACAGAGCCTATGATCCACGATTTGATTTTCCCATCCAATCTTTTCACGCCACTGGGTGAAATCCTCGTGTTGATAGACGGTAAGCCCTATGAGTATACTGCACGGTCATTCATTTATGATAGGCCGCCGGTTGAAGATCAGCCACTCGTCGCTTCTTTCCGCATCTCTGTTCCTATCGCAGGTTCTTGTGAGATCGTCTGCAAGCTGATTCACACTGAACTTTCTGATTATACTAAAGTCGTGTTCGTCTGCCACAGCGAGGTTTTACCTCCGGTTTCCTTCAGACTCCACCTAACGATGGACGCCCTTGCCCTTAGCTAACAGTTTCAACTGCCAAGTCTGTAGCAGACTTTCACCGCCAAGTTGTAACGCTTGCCGAGCGCACGAAATTAAAAACCTGCAAGGAATCGGCTCCTTGCAGGTTTTGTCCTATTCTTCCGCTTCTTCCTCCATCGCTTCCAAGAGAAAGCTGACGGGGCGGAAGCCGTCGTTGCAGGAGATCATGGCAGACCTCGGGTTCTTCATCCAGCCGTCGTAGAAATCGCCGCCGCCGTGGGAGAGGGTCAGCACGAAGGCGGACATGGTCTCCCACGCGCTGTCGCACATCCCCTCGGGCTTCTCCCCGACGCTTGCGATGAACACCTGCCCTTCGGTCATGTCGCAGGCGTGTTCGATAGGGTTCTCGTAGAGAGCCATCAGATCGGGATAGCACGCCATGCGCATGACGGTTATTTTCACTTTTTTCATTGGGGATCACCTGCTTTCGTTCTTCTGCCACTATTATACAGGAAAACGCACCGATTTGTCAATAGGTCAAGCGGCTACGCCCGACCGCCGATACAGCGGCGGTATGCCGCTTCGGTCTCCGACGCTACGGAGCGGAGCTTTTCGATCCCCCAAAAATCGATACCGACCGTGATCAACCCGCGGATCAGCAGATCGGTGATCTCGGGGGCGATCTCACCATCACTCGATGCTGAACGAATACACACGGCGATGCCGCGAACGTGGGCAAGGATCTGCCATCGGATCGCCCGCGCCTCCGGATCGGCGCTTTGCAGATCGCGCAGATCGTAGTCGTTATTGCGCCCGCACGGAGCGGCGCAGTCGAAACACAGGGGGATCAGCTTCCGCTTCTGGTTTGTCACGCGGGCAAGCAGATCGGCAAGGGTTTGGATGCCGCTATCTGCGCCGTCGGCGGTGGCGGCAAGTCCTTCTATGATCGCCGATACCGTATCTACGGTCATCAGATCCTCGTTTCCTTCGGTGGCACGGGCAAGCCCGATGAGCGCACCGGTCAATTGGTCTCGCATGGCGTTGATGTCGTTGGGTTCCATAAACTGCCTCTTCAGTTTAAGATTCTGCCGTCGGCGGAGATGGTAACCACCCGCCATGGGATGAACTTGCCGCTTGCCTGCAACGCGCGCTTGACGGCGTTCTCCAGTCCACCGCAACAGGGCACCTGCATACGGGTGACGGTGACGCTCTGCACGTCGTTATCACGGATGATCCGCGTCAGCTTCTCGGCATAATCGACCTCGTCCAGCTTAGGACAGCCGATCAGCGTCACCTTACCGCGGATGAACTCGTTATGGAAGTTTCCGTAGGCGTAGGCAGTGCAGTCAGCGGCAATCAGAAGATGGGAACCGTCCAAATAGGGTGCGTTGAAGGGCACCAGCTTGATCTGGATGGGCCAGTTGAAAAGCTGACCGAGCACGGGCGACACAGGAGCGATCGGTTGATTCTCCCGATGAATGGAACGGGTGGCGGAGCCGGGGCATCCACAGGGCAGAGGCGCCGCTTTCGTTTGGTTTGCAGCATTGGCTTCCTTGGCTGCTTTGGCAGCGAGCACCGCCGCTTCGTCGTAGGCGGGCGCTTCCCTTTCCTCAAAGGTGATGGCATCCACGGGACAGGCGGGCAGGCAATCGCCCAGACCGTCGCAATAATCCTCGCGGGTCAGCTTCGCTTTACCGTTGATCATTTCAATGGCGCCTTCATGGCAGGCGTCCGCACAGGCGGCACATCCGATGCACTTTTCTTCGTCTATTTTGATTATTTTGCGTTTCATCTTTGATTCCTCCGTGTACTACTTGACTTTACGTGGCTATTATAGTATAATGACAGCAGAAAGTCTGTTGAAATTTCAACAAACGGAGCGTATATGAAAAAATATTTTGAGATCCTACGAAACTGTCCCCTTTTTGACGGCATCGACGGCGAAAATCTGTCCGCTATGCTGGGATGTCTGGGTGCGACGGTAAGACGGTATGAGAAAAAGGAAGTCATCTTCGCCGAAGGAGATGTGGCGCAATACATCGGTATCGTGCTGTCAGGTGCAGTGCAGGTGGTACGAGTAGACTATTTCGGCAACCGCACCATCGTGGCTGGTATCGCACCTAACGAGTTGTTCGGCGAGACCTTCGCCTGCGCAGAGGTAGAGTCGATCCCTGTGGACGTGGTGGCAAGTGAGGATTGCGAGGTGCTCCTCATCGACTGCCGACGGATCGTCAGCTCCTGCAGTAACGCCTGCGCATTTCATTTTCAGATGGTCTACAATCTGATGCGGGTGGTGGCGAGGAAAAATCTGGTGTTTCATCAGAAGATCGAGATCACCTCTGCCCGTACCACCAGAGAGAAGCTGATCGCGTATCTGCTAAGCGAGGCGAAGAAGCGAGGCTCTGCCGAGTTCGAGATTCCTTACGACAGACAGGAGCTGGCCGATTATTTGGAAGTGGAGCGAAGCGGGCTCTCTGCCGAGATCAGCAAGCTGCGCCGAGAGGGAATCCTGAAGGCGGAACGAAATCGATTTACGATACTTGGGCTGAATTAAAATCTGAAATCTGACCACTATCACGAGGTAATTTATGGGACATTTACAACTCTTTTTGCTTCCCGTTATTCTGGGCATTTCCGCCTATTTCTACTTTTTCCTGCATCGGTTACTGAAAACCTTCGGCGCACCGACCGAAAAACGATGGCTTAAGATCGCTATCGGTGCTGTCGCACTGGTGCTGGGATGGTTCTCCACCGACATTATGGGAGAAGCCGCCGTGGTGATCCTGCACGTGTTTATGCTCGCCGTGCTGATGCATCCCATCAACTTCGCTATGCGAAAGCTCTTTTTGAAGCGGAGCGAGAAGGTATGCTCGGTCTGGAGGAAGATCTACGGAAGCGGCGCGATCCCGATCCTGCTGACGGCTGTGATCCTCATCGGTGGCTACTTTAATCTGCATAACGTGGTGCAGACAAGCTATACGATCCACACCGAGAAGAATATCCGCGCAGAGGGCTATCGCATCGCCTTGCTTGCTGACATTCACTACGGGGTTTCGCTGGATTATGACGAACTATTGGCAAAATGCGAGGAGATCAACGCTGCCGATCCCGATATCGTCATCCTTTGCGGTGACGTGATCGACGGCTCTACCACGGGCGAGCAGATGCGAGAGGTCTACCGCGCGCTGGGCACGCTGGAGAGCGAGTTTGGCACCTACTACGTTCACGGCAATCACGACCGCCCCTTCTCCTACGACAGTTACACCTACACCACGGAGGATCTGCTGAACACCATCACCGAAAACGGCATCAAGATCATTGACGACGAGGTGGTGCAGATCACCGAGGACTTCGTGCTGGTAGGGCGGGAGGATCGAAGCGCCGACCGCTTCGGCAACGGCGGCAGAGCGAGTCTCGAAGAACTGTTTGCCACGGTGGACACGGACGATTTCGTACTGACGCTGGATCATCAGCCCAACGAGTACGCCGAAAACGGCAAGATCGGCACCGATCTGCTGCTGTCGGGGCACACCCACGGCGGTCAGCTCTTTCCGCTGAATCTGCTGATGATGATCGTTCCCTTCAACGACGGCGTGTACGGTCGATACGAGATCGATGCCGACACCACCGCCATCGTCACCTCGGGATTTGCGGGGTGGAATTACTCCGTCAAGACCGCCGCGCCTGCGGAGTACGTCATCATCGACGTGGTGGGGGAGTGAAAGCGTTGTACGGAATATGATTGAGAATAATTAGAAGGAGAAATGATATGGGAAAGCAAATCAATTATTATATGGATTATGAAAGCTTTTTGAAGGTCGTTCAAATTGCTCTCGATGAAGGGTGTATGCTTCTTCATACGGATCATACTCCAAAGCCGCAGAAGCCCACAACCGATATCGAGATGACTAAAGAGCATACAAGTTTCAAATTGTATCTTCCCGAGCTTGCTGAGCTTAAGTATGCGCAGGATATGTACGGAAACTATTACATAGACGACATCTTTAACGAGCTATGGATTGCGCAGATCGAAATCGGTTATTCCCAAAAATATGATCAATTAATGCGTGTAAATCGATCAAGAATTTACATCCCTACCGGCTTTGACGACAAAAACGGTATCTGGATTGCTCGCTCCGAACGGCTCACCAAAGTATATGACAAGCTGGCGAGAGCAGTTCGAAAACTGGCTCCGTCCACTACGATAGAATTTGACTACGTTGCCAAAAAAGACGGACGGTATTCCGATCCCCAAAGATCGCAGCGGAAGGTCTATGCTACCCCTCAATGCTTGGAATGGAGAGCGCAGGGATATGAATATGATGAACTCACATATCACAGAAATTGTTATCGGGAGTATTTGAAGCAGTGCGAAAGCGAAGCAGCCACGGCTAAGGAGTAACAGGATCATTGACGTGGTAAGGAGTGACGCGCAAACCGCCGCGCAGGATGGAATCATCCATCTGCCCGGCGGTTTTATTGATCTGTGATTATCCGAAAAGATCAACTTTTCCAAAGAAATTCTCATCGGGAAAATTACGTTCTCTCCACTGCGGATCTACTTTTTCCTTGTATTTGGATAACGACCATGCCTTGGTGTACGAAACGCCCCTGCTCATATGGAATCGCTGGGTAAAGTGATAGTTGGCATAGTAAAGAATGAACAGAATCAGTTCATCCTTATGCTCGGCGTATTCATCCAACAAATATAGCTTGAACTTGTATTTGTTATCCACCACGGTCAGATAGGTCTCCAAAAGCGCGAGCTGCTTGGTCTCATCAGCACCTGAGGACGATAACCCGTAGACCGCCACATAATTATAGGAGCCGATGGAGCGTGTATAGCACCGATAGATTGTGTCATTTCCAAAGCTCAGTAAATAGAAATAATCCCCAAAGCCGGTACGGGAACGAACAAAGCTGCCTGTACATTCGTTTCCTCGTTTGAGCTCTAATCCGCGTGACAGATTTACCGATCCGAAGAGATATTTGAAAGGAATATAATGCTTCCAATGCAGGCGCTGATGGTCGCCGTGCAAAATGGATTCTCCGGCTTTAACGAGGTCGATGTCCTGATATTTATGCAAACGCCCGTTGATTCCTTGGCAATAGTAATCTCTGTCAACGTACACGTCGTACTCCTGCTTTATACTCGATGCGGTTTGCTGTACTTCGACGATCATGGCACGCCTCCTATAGTGATCAAGTTGGATGTAGTATAACATATTGATTGAGATTTGTCAAATCTTATGAGATAGAGAAATCGAACAGGTATTGTTGATTTCGAAAAAAATATGTGATATAATGAGGACAATGAAACCAAAATTGTTGGAGGGAAACCATGAGCAACACCATCACTGTAAACGGAATCCACTACGCCCTCACCTTTGAGGACAATTTCGAGGGCGATCGCCTGGACGAGACGAAATGGGCGCTTGCCCCCCAGTGGCAGAGACAGGACGTGGGCGGCTATTGGCGCGACTCCATGACTGAGGTGAAGGACGGCAAGCTGATCCTCACCGCCATGATCGACGGGGACGGCACGCCCATCTCGGGTGCTATCCGCTCCAAGGGGATTTTTGAGCAGGCGTTCGGCTATTTTGAGTGCCGCATGAAGTTCCACAAGACCACCGGCTTCTGGGGCGCGTTCTGGATGATGTGCGGCGACGTCTGCCGCGAGGACGGCTCGGCGGAGTCGGGCGTGGAGATCGACATCATCGAGTCGGGCTACCGTAACAAGGGGGCAGTCAATCACGCGCTCCATTGGGACGGCTACGGCGAAGCACACAAGCAGCTTGCTTACATCATCCCAGACGAGGGACAGTACGACGGACAGTTTCATACCTATGCCCTCCAATGGACGAAGGATGCTTATATCTTCTTTATCGACGGCAGGGAGACCTGGCGCACGGCGGAGTGTGGCATCTGCGACAAGCCGGGCTATCTGAAGCTCACCACCGAGTTCGGCACTTGGGCAGCACCGATTGTGAAGGAAGAGCTGCCCGACTGCGTGGAAGTGGATTGGGTACGGGTTTATAAAGAAGTAGAATAACAAACGAAACCTGCAAGAATTTGCTTCTTGCAGGTTCATTTTTATTGAATTTCTTCAAAGAAGGACGCGGGGCGCTTGCAAAGGGGACAGGTGAAGTCCTCGGGCAGAGAATCGCCCTCGTATTCGTAGCCGCAGATCTTGCAGGCGTACTTTTTCCCTGCAGGCTTTGCCTCCTCAGCGGGAGCTTCGGGCGCTTCGTCCTTGACACTGAACAGCGCGGCGGCAAGGTCAACCACCTGCTGACGGCTGTCGTCGCTCAGCGCGGATCGGACGGTCACGGTAGGCTCAACGAAGGTGAGGTTCTTGCACTTTTCCAGCATTCCCTTCATTACTTTGGCGGCCATCGGGGCCCAGCTTCCGTTTTCGATGAAGCCTACGGTGCGGTTCCGGAAATTACGCTCCACCAGCTTATTGATAAACTCCCGCATAAAGGGGAAGATGTCGGCGTTGTAGGTGGTGGTGGCAAGAACCATCCTGTCGTAGCGGAAGGCATCCTCCACCGCTTCGTGAATATCGGAGCGGGCAAGATCGCAGACCGTCACCTTGGGACAGCCCTGCTTTTCCAGCTCTGCAGCCAGCAGCTCTGCCGCCTGCTTGGTATTGCCGTAGACCGAGGTGTAGGCGATCAGCACGCCTTCGTTCTCGGGCTTGTAGGACGACCAGATATCGTACAGCTTCACGTAACAGCCGATGTTTTCGGTGAGCACGGGACCGTGGAGGGGGCAGATCTTCTGAATATCCAGCGCGGACGCCTTTTTTAGCAGGCTCTGCACCTGTGCGCCGTACTTGCCGACGATGCCGAAGTAGTAGCGGCGTGCCTCGCAAGCCCAGGGCTCGTCGGTGTCCAGCGCGCCGAATTTGCCAAATCCGTCCGCCGAGAACAAAACCTTATCGGTGCTGTCGTAGGTCACGATGACCTCTGGCCAGTGCACCATAGGCGCGGTAACGAAGGTCAGCTGATGTCTGCCCAGCGAGAGGGTGTCTCCCTCTCCCACCACGATACGGCGGTCGGCGTAGTCGGTGTCGAAGAAGTTCTTCATCATAGCGAACGCTTTGGCGGAAGAAACCACGGTAACGGTGGGATTCGCCTTCAAAAAGCGGTCGATATGGGCGGAGTGGTCGGGCTCCATGTGCTGAACGACCAGATAATCTGGGGTGCGTCCGTCCAGCGCGGCGCGAATATTCCCCACCCACTCGTCATAGAAGCGGGCGTCCACCGTGTCCATCACGGCGATCTTTTCGTCCCAAATGACGTAGGAATTGTACGCCATGCCGTTAGGAACGTGGTACTGTCCCTCAAACAGGTCAACTTCGTGATCGTTGACGCCGACGTACAGAATGTCGTTGGTGATCTTCATCAGTTACTCCTTGGATCAGATCGCTCAGCCTGCGGTATGTCCCATCAGGATGTCGGAGATGATCTCCATCACTTTGTCGTGGCAGCCGCCGCAGCCGGAGGAGCAGCTGGTGGTATCCTTGATCTTCTCAAAGATCGCCAGCGCGTCGCCCAGATTCTCGTTCTCGTGGAGCGCGTTCTCAATGTCGAAATATGTAACGCGGTTGCAGAAGCAGACGGTGTAGTTCTCACTTGCCGTCTTGGGTGCCTCGGTATGCTCCACCTCGGGGGCTACCTCTGCGCTTACCATCCACAGACCGTGGAGGTTACAGTAGGCGTAGACTGCGATGGGCTTCTCGTTCAGGAGCAGGAAGCTGGCAGAGGGAATCTTGCCAACCGCCAGATTCTTGCGGTACACGCCCTTGTCGGTGAGCAGACAGACCCACTGGATGTGATGCTCGTCGGTCATGGGGTGGATCACCTCGCCCACCTGCACCCACACGCGCTTTTCGTTGACGCGCACCGTGGGGATATGCTTCTCGGCAGACGCCTCGGTAGTACCGGGGTACAGGCGCTCCATCTTCTGTCCGCAGCACATCACGGGCACGCCTGCGTCGTGGATCTTTTCAACGATGTTGCCGCAATGGGGGCATTTGAAAAATTTCAGTTCGGTCATAATCATTTCCTCCGTAAAATGGAATTATAAATACTTCTCTGCCATATCGGCGGCGACCGCACCGTCGGCGGCGGCGGTCACTACCTGACGCAAAGATTTCGTCCGTACGTCGCCTGCGGCAAATACGCCGGGGATGCCGGTTTCGGTGGTCTCGCCGGCGACGATATAGCCGCCGGCGTCCAGCCGGATCTGCCCCTGCAGGAAGGCAGTTGCAGGCTGACGGCCAATGCTGACGAAGATGCCGTCGCAGGCCACCTCGGTCTGCTCGCCGGTCTGCACGTTTTCTAAGATCGCGCCGGTAACGGTCTTGTCCGATAGGATCTTCTCTATACGGCTGTTCCAGCAAAACTCCACGTTATCCGCCTGCAGGAGCGGCTCGTGATAGATCTTAGTCGCGCGCAAGGAGTCCCGTCTGTGGACGAGGATCACCTTTTTCGCCACGCGGGAGAGATAGAGCGCGTCTGCCGCCGCGCTGTTACCGCCGCCTACCAGCAGTACGGTCTTGTCCTTATAAAAGCGACCGTCACAGTGAGCACAATAGTGTACGCCGCGACCGACCAGGGCTTCTTCCTCGGCAAGTCCCAGCCGTCTGGGGTCGGCACCGGTAGCGATGACCACGGTTTTCCCGTAGAACTCGCCGCTCCAGGTGTCGATCCGCTTGGGATCGGCGGAAAGATCCGCCGCCGTGACCTCGGTGTACTCGGTCACAGCTCCGAAGTGCTCTGCCCTCTCCTGCATCTGCATTCCCAGGGTGAAGCCGTCAATGGAGGCAATGCCGGGATAGTTTTCGATCTCACCGGTGAGGGTCATCTGTCCCCCTGCCGCCATCCGCTCGAGAATGAGGACGGAAAGTCCCGCTCTTGCGGCGTAGAGGGCTGCAGTATAGCCCGCAGGGCCTCCGCCGAGGACGATCATATCGTAGATCCGACTCATCTTAGCCCTCAAGCATTGCAAGGATCTGAGCCTTGGGACGGGCGCCTGCGGACTGGCTGACTACCTCGCCACTCTTCATCACCACCAGCGTGGGGATGCTGACTACGCCAAACTGCTGAGCCAGCTCGGGATCGTTATCCACGTTGATCTTACCCACCGTGTACTGGGGGCACTCCTCGGCGATCTGCGCGACGATGGGAGCTACCATACGGCAGGGGCCGCACCAATCGGCGTAAAAGTCCAGCAGGACGGTTTTTTCGCTATTTTTGATTTCTTCGAAATTTTCTTTGGTGACTACGATTGCAGACATTTTGTATCTTCCTTTCTGTTGGTTGATAGTATTATACCCGATCCGTCATCCCTTTTGCAGATGCAGAATCGTTTTTTTCATTATAGCATATTCGGGACGATATTTCTACCCTTTTCGCAAATTTTTTGGCTATTGATTTTTCCTGCGATTTCTGCTATACTGTGTCTATAGAGCATTCTTGAAAGGAAATGTCGTATGGAACAATATTCGATCAATCAAATTCGCAAATCAACTTTTCTGGATGATTTTGGAGGTTACTGGCTCCTCGTCGGTGAGAACGAGAGGGGGCTTGTTTTCAAAAAGGCATTTGATAGGATGCGTGATTTACATTTATATAGCAAAAGAGACGGCAGATATTTTCGATATAAATACGTTACTTCCGAGGAATTCATTCCAGCCACCGAGGAAGATGCTGAATTTATCAACGAATATTTTGCCAAATATCCTGACGATCTACAAGCATTTCATCATTCTACTCAGTTGTATGCGAGTTACAGAGCTTCGCTACTCTCCGCAGGCTTTTCTGAAGCTCCCTATGCATACGGCGGACGATTCTATCGCACTAACACCGAACAAACAGCGTTCATCATAAATCTGATCGACGAAGGCTACGGAATTACCGCAGTCTACGGATTTACACTCAATAGCTTTATGGGAGATTCAGAGTATTTTCTGAAATACGGAGAAGATTCAGAGCGATGCAAGCTCCGTGAATCGGTATTCTTGATTCCCGAAGATGAAAATCTACAAGCTAAGAATACCATTGCTACCTTCTACAAGACCTACTGCACGTTGGGGAAAGATGAACTGCTCGCCGTTGCAAAGGAAAAGCAAAAAGCCTTTCTCAAGCGGTTTGCCGTCCGCCTTAAGCCGCTGGGATTCAAGAAAAAGGGCACAAAATGGACAAAAATCTTGCCAAGCAGATATCAAATCACCTTCCACGCACAGAAATCCGCCTACTCCGACGAATATTATTTTCGGTTTTACGTTGATCCGCCCGAAGAATCGGGAATCAAGGTTTCCCCAACAGATTCTTACAGTCAAATTTCTGTAAACGAAAACGGCATCTTCAACTGGCAACTGTTGTCCGATACACACATTGAATCGCTGCTGAACATTGCGATCCATCAGCACATTTTTCCGCTTTGCAAAAAGTATTCGTAAGTGGGCACGCTACATGAATCAATCCTTCAAGTAGTGTAAAAATTAAAATAAGGAAACATCACAATGAAATTCATCTCATGGAACGTCAACGGCTTCCGCGCCGTTTTGGAAAAGGGCTTTGGCGATTTCTTCGCCGCCTCCGATGCGGACATCTTCTGCCTGCAGGAGACCAAAATGCAACCCGGTCAGGCGGTGTTTGATACGCCCGGCTATCATCAGTACTGGTACAGCGCCGAGAAGAAGGGCTATTCGGGTACGGCGGTGTTTACGAAAATCGAGCCGATCTCGGTTCGCTACGGCATTGGTATTCCCGAGCACGACACCGAGGGGCGTGCCATCACGCTGGAGTACGAGGACTTTTATCTGCTCTGCGTTTACACGCCTAACGCCCAGCGTGAGCTTGCAAGGCTC